>CAIKSH010000063.1 GCA_903830015.1 uncultured Solirubrobacterales bacterium
CCGGTCCCGGACCCCGTGCCTGAAGCACCCCAGCCGGCCGGGGACACCGAGATCCGGCCGGCCCCCGGCCCGACGGAGCAGTGAGTTCCCCGGCGATCCCCGAGATGGTGCCCGCCCCGGGGGTCATCCCCTGCCCGCGCTGCGGTGAGTGGCTGGCCGTTGGACAGGACTGGTGCCTGCGCTGCGGCGACCCGGCGCGGACGGTAATCGCCCCTTCGCCGAAGTGGCGCCGCCCGCTCCTGGCCATCCTCGCCCTCGGCGCGCTGGCCCTCGGGGTGATGGTCGCCGCCTTCATCGCCCTGACCAGCGACGACCCGCCACCGGCGCGGACCACGACGCAGACGATCACCGTGCAGCCCGGCGAGCCGCTGGCCCCTGGCGTTACTCCCGCCCCGACCACGGCCGCACCCGAGGCGCCGCCGACCACCGACGTTCCCGTCGACCCGGTGCCGTCAACGCCCGACTCCGGCGCCACCACCGCCCCGGGCGCGACCACCACCCCGTAGACGCCCCGGGACCGGCGGGTCAGGCGAACGCCGGTCGCGCCAGGACCGCGTCGGCTACCGCCGCCACCGCCTCGCGGCCGGGAGGCGGCCCCTCGGGATCCTCGCGCAGCGCCGTCAGGGTCGCCGCCACCGATGCCGCCAGCGCATCGACGTCGTAGCCGCCCTCGAGCACCAGGCCGACCGGGGCGCCGAGGTCGCGCCCGAGCGAGCCGACCTGCCGGGCCATCGCCGCAAAGCCCTCCTCGTCGACCGTGCACTGGGCGAGAGGATCGGCGAGATGGGCGTCGTAGCCGGCCGATACGAGGATGAGCTCGGGCTCGAAAGCCCGGGCGGCCGGCTCGACGACGTGGGCCACCAGAGCCTTGTAGAGCCCGTTGCCCGATCCGGGGGGAACCGGGAGGTTGAGCGTGTAGCCCTCGCCTTCCCCGGAGCCCTGGTCGGCGAGCGCACCGCTTCCCGGCCAGAGCGGCGACTGGTGGATCGAGACGAACAGGATCCCCGGGTCATCCCGGAAGATCGCCTCCGTGCCGTTCCCGTGGTGGACGTCCCAGTCGACCACCAGGATCCGCTCGAGCCCGTGAGCCGAGCGGGCGTGCTCGGCGGCGATCGCGACGTTGTTGAACAGGCAGAAGCCGGAGGCGCTGGCCACGCCGGCGTGATGGCCGGGAGGTCGGTGGAGCGAAGCGGCGAGGCCGTTCCCTCCGGCCAGCGCATCGACCACGGCCACTGCCCCGGCGGCCGAGTGGCGGGCCGCCTCGATCGAGCCGGGAACGGTGGGCGTTTCGGGATCGAGGGCCGCGCCGGCTTCACATGCCCGGGCCACAGCATCGATGTACCGCTCGTCGTGGACCAGGGCGAGCGTCACGTCGGAGGCCGGGGCGCACCCGGCCCGCTCGTACCCGCACCAGTCACGGGCGGACAGGAGCGACTCGATCGCTTCGATCCGCTCGATCCGCTCGGGAACCTCGGGCATGGCCGAGGTGTCGTGCAGTCGTGAGGCCTCGCTCGTGAACAGCTTCTCCCCCACCGGTGGTGACGTTAGAGCAAGCTCCCCGCCGGTGCCGGGGGC
>CAIKSH010000064.1 GCA_903830015.1 uncultured Solirubrobacterales bacterium
ACGATGACGCGTACACCGAGGCCGTGATCCAGGAGACGCTGCGCCTGCGGCCGGTCATCCCGATGGTCGTCCGCGTGATCACCGAGCCGGTAACCGTCGGCCAGGGCCGCTTCCGGCTGCCGGCCGGCTCCCGCGTGGCGCCGTCGATCCTGCTCATGCACCTGCGCGAGGACATCTACCCCGAGCCCTTCGAGTTCCGGCCGGAGCGCTTCCTGGAGACCCCTCCCGGCACCTACACCTGGATCCCCTTCGGCGGCGGAATGCGGCGCTGCATCGGGGCCTCGTTCGCCCAGTTCGAGATGCGGGCCGTGCTGCGCGGCGTGCTGGGCGCCGTCGACCTCGCCCCTGCTGGCGGGGCGGAGCGGATCTCGCGGCGGGCGATCACGCTGGTGCCCCGGCACGGTGGCCGGGCGAAGGTGGAGCGCGTGCTCCCCGGGGCCGAGAGGACCCGGCCGCGCGCCGCGGTGGCGGCGTGAGCGCACCGGCCCCGGAGCGGACCGACCCCCAGGCGCCGCGGATATTCCAGGAGAACCAGCCCGACGGCGTGCCGCCGCTCGAGCTGACCGGCGAGCGCACGCTCCCCGACGTTCCCGACGAGAACTACTGGTTCCGGCGCCACCTGGCGGTTTACGAGTGGATCGCGCTGCGGGTCGGCGGCCTGCGCGTGGTCGACCTGGCCTGCGGCGAGGGCTACGGGAGCGCGGTCCTGGCCCGCACCGCCGCCTCGGTGGTGGGGGTGGACGCCAACCCCGAGGCCTGGGAGCACGCCAGCGCCCGTTACGGCGGCGGGCGGATCCGCTTCGAGCGGGAGCTGATCGAGAGCTTCGACGAGCCCTGCGACGCCGTCGTCTTCCTGCAGACGATCGAGCACGTCCAGGACCCCGGGGCGATCCTCGACCGCTGCCGGGAGCTGGTTGCCGGCTCGCCGCGCGCGGCGGTCTACGTCTCCACCCCGAACGTGGTGACCCTCGCCCCCGAGGGAGCCGAGCGCTCGGGCAACCCGTGGCACGTCCACGAGTACCGAGCCGCCGAGTTCCGCGAGCTGTGCGAGGCCCATTTCCCGCACGTGGAGCTCTACGGCCTGCACCACGCGCGCAAGCTCGCCGCCCACCAGGCGGCGATCGAGCGGCTGGGCTGGGATTCGGTCCACGCGCGGCTGGGCATCACCGATGCCTTTTACCGGCGCTTCGTGCCGGCGATCTCCGAGCGCGACTTCCGGCTCGTGCCGGCGCAGGCCGGCGAGGCGACGCTCGACCGCGCCCTCGATTTCCTGGCCGTCCTGCGCCCCTGAGATGAGCCCGCCAGGCCGAGCGGCGATCGTCCTGCACACCCACATGCCCTACGTGGAGGGCTTCGGCACCTGGCCGTTCGGCGAGGAGTGGCTCTGGGAGGCGGTGGCCACCAGTTACCTGCCGCTCGCCAGCGTCCTCGACGCCGGAGCGCCGTTCACCCTGGCGCTGACCCCCGTATGCGCCGACCAGCTCGAGGCGCCCGGGGCCATGGAGCGGTGCGCGCAGTTCCTGCGGGAGGTGCGGCCCGCCTCCCACCGGCTAGACAGGGAGGCCTTCGAGGAGGCCGGGGAGCCGGAGCTGGCCGCCGAGATGGAGCGGGCCGCCGCCCAGTACGCCGACGCCCTGGCCGAGCTGGAGGCCTGTGACGGGAATGTCCTCGGCCGGCTGACACCGCACGTGGCCTGGGCCGGCAGCGCCACCCACGCGATCCTGCCGCTGCTGGCCACCGACGCCGGCATCCGGCTCCAGGTGGAGAGCGGCCTGGCCAGCCACCGCCGACGCTTCGGCGCACGCTGGCGCGGCGGCTTCTGGCTCCCGGAGTGTGCGTGGGAGCCGCGGCTGGCCCCGCGGCTGGCCGAGGCCGGGGTCGGCGCGGCCTGCGTGGAGCTGAGCGCCTTCGTCCCCGCCGGCGACCGGCGCCACCTGCAGGTCCTGCGCAGCGAGGAGGGACTGAAGCTGGTTCCGATCGACCGGGCCCTGATCGACCTGGTCTGGGGCAGTGGCGGCTACCCCTCGGCCGGCGCCTACCGGGACAACCACCACCGCACGACCCGCGACCACCGGCCCTGGGCCAACGACGGCAGCGTCTACGACCCCGAGCGGGCCTTGGCCCAGGCCCGCACCGACGCCGCCGGGTTTGCCGACCGCGTGGCCGGGCGCCTGGCCGGCGGCGGCCTGGCCACGCTGGCCTTCGACACCGAGCTCTTCGGCCTCTGGTGGCACGAAGGCATCGACTTCCTCGCCGCCCTGCCGGCGGAGCTGGAGGCGCGCGGCGTCGAGCTCCTGCACCTCGACGACGCCCTCGGGCAGGAGGAAGGCGAGCCGTGGCCGGCCGGGCTGGACGGGGCCACCAGCTGGGGCGCCGACCGGCGGCTGGGAACCTGGTCGGGCCCGGCGGTGGCCGACATCGCCTTCGCCGAGCGGGCGGCCGAGCTCGAGCTCCTGGCCGCGCCGCGGCCGGTCAGCGCCCGGGCGGCCCGCGAGCTGCTGGCCGTGCAGTCCAGCGACTGGGCGTTCATGGCCGAAGGCGAGCTTGCCGGGCCCTATCCGCGGGAGCGGCTCGAGGCGCACCTGCAGGCCCTGCGCGAGGCGCTCGGCCCGGTACCCTCGCAGGACCAGGCGCTGGGAAACCTCGCGCCGGACCTGGCCCTTTCCGCCCTGTACGAGCCATGAACCGGATCCTCATCCTCTCCTGGGAGTACCCGCCGGTAGTGGAGGGCGGCCTGGCCCGCCACGTCTGCAAGCTCGCCGAGAACCTGGTCGCCCAGGGAACCGAGGTCCACGTCCTTACGCGCGGAGACGAGACGATGGACGAGGAGAGCCTCCAGGACGGGGTCTTCGTCCACCGTGTCCGCGAGCCGGCACGCCCGCGCGACCTGGCCGAGTTCGTCACCTGGATCGAGCACATGAACGCCGACATGCTCGCCGCCGGGGTCGAGCTCGGCGACCGCTACGACTTCGACCTGGTCCACGGTCACGACTGGCTGGTGGCCGTGGCCTGCGACCACCTGGCCAACCGGTTCCACCGTCCGCTGGTGATGACGATCCACGCCACCGAGTACGGGCGCCACCAGGGCTGGGTGGAAGAGCACCCCCAGAGCTGGATCAACGGCGTCGAGCGCTGGATCACCGGCCGCGCCGACCGCGTGATCACCTGCTCGCACTACATGCGCGGCCACGTGGCCGACATCTTCGACCTGGACGAGTCCCGGGTGACCGTGATCCCGAACGGCATCGACCCGCTCGACCTGCAGCCGGTGGATCGGCTCGACGAGCTGCGGGCCGAGTTCGCCGCGCCGGACGAGCAGCTGGTCCTGCTGGTCGGCCGGCTGGTCTACGAGAAGGGCTTCCAGCTGGCCCTCGAGGCGCTGCCCCCGATCATCGAGCGGGTCGGCAAGGTCCGCTTCCTGGTGGCCGGCTCGGGCACCCACGAGGAGCAGCTGAAGGCCCAGGCGGCCGAGCTGGGCCTGATGGAGCACGGCACCTTCATGGGCTGGATCGGTGACGACGTCCTGCACTCGCTCTACCGGATCGCCGACCTCTGCGTGGTCCCGAGCCTCTACGAGCCCTTCGGACTGGTCGCCCTGGAGGCGATGGCCAGCGGCTGCCCGTGCATCGTCGCCGACACCGGCGGACTGCGCGAGGTCGTGCCGCCCGGCGAGAAGGTGGGGCTGCGCTTCAACGGCGGCGACGCCGAGCACCTCGGCGTGATGATCGAGCGGATGCTCACCGACGACGAGCTGCGCGAGCGGCTGATCGCCGAGGCCTCCGAGCACGTCCTGGCCTTCGACTGGGCCGACGTGGCCCGCCAGACCGGCGAGCTCTACGCCGAGACGATCGCCGCGCGCTCCGGCGCCTAGCCGAAGCGCATCGAGGCCGGCGCCTCGCGCATCCGCAGCACCCTCGCCGGGATGCCCGCGGCCACGGCGTTGTCGGGGATGTCGGCGGTGACCACCGAGCTGGTGCCTACGACGGCGTTGTCCCCGACGGTTACGCCCCGCAGGATGCAGGCCCCGTAGCCGAGCCAGCAGTTGTGGCCGACGCGGACGTCGCGCTTGTAGATCCCCTGCTCGCGGATCGGCCGCTCGACGTCGACGATGCCGTGGTCGAAGTCGATCAGCATCACCCGGTCGGCGAGGATGCACTCCCGCCCGATCGAGACGTGCTGGAAGGCGGAGATCGTGCACTCCTGGCCCAGGACGGTCTTGGCCCCGATCTCCACCTCGCCTTCGTGGACGCGCAGCTTGCAGCCGTGGCCGATCCACGACCAGCGGCCGAGCCGCAGCACGGCGCCGCGACCGATCTCGAAGGTCACTCCCGGCCCGACGAAGCAGATGCCGTCGGTCTGGAGCCGCCGTCCCCAGCGCAGCTTGAGCCAGGCCCAGCGCAGCACCAGTCCCAGGTACTTGGGGGTCAGCATCCCGTTGGCCGCGGCGAAGCGCAGCAGCGCTGCCGGGCCGCCGTGGAGCGGCGGCGGTGCAGGGCGCAGCCCCCCGGCCGGGGGCGCGTGCGGGGGCTGCTCGGGGGCGGCCGTGGACATTGCGGGGAAAGCCTAGCCCCGGGGCCCTTTTCTCCCCGGGGCGGCCGCTAGTCTCGCCGGCAGTGAGCCCGAGCACTACCGACAGCCTCGCCGAGCGCCTCGTGGCCGGGGACCGGCGGGCGCTGGCCCGGGCAATCACCCTCGTCGAGTCCGACGACCCGCGCGGCTGGGAGCTCGTGCGCGAGGTCTACCCAAAGACCGGGCAGGCGGCGATCGTCGGCCTTACCGGTGCGCCGGGCGCCGGCAAGTCGACCCTGATCAGCGCGCTGACCAAGCTGCGCCGCGAACAGGGCCGCAGCGTCGGCGTCCTCTCGATCGACCCGTCCTCGCCGTTCACCCAGGGGGCGCTGCTCGGTGACCGGATCCGCCTGACCGAGCACTTCCTCGACAAGGAGGTCTTCATCCGCTCGATGGCCAACCGGGGCGCGCTGGGCGGCCTGTCGGAGGCCACGCTCCAGGCCGCGCTGCTGATGGACGCCGCCGGCCGCCAGGACATCTTCCTGGAGACCGTCGGCGTCGGCCAGGCCGAGGTCGACATCATCGACCACGCCGACACCGTCGTCCTGGTTCTGATGCCCGGCTCGGGCGACTCGATCCAGGCGCTCAAGGCCGGCGTGATGGAGATCCCGGACATCATCGTCGTCAACAAGGCCGACCACCCGCTGACCGAGACGATGGTGCGGGAGATCCGCGGCGTCCTGTCGCTGGCCCCCGCCGAGGGGCGCCAGATCCCGATCGTCCGCACCGAAGCGGCGCGGGGGGAGGGAGTCCCGGAGCTATCGGCCGAGCTCGACGCCCACCGCGAGTGGATCGAGGCCGAGGGAATGCTCTCCGAGCGCCGCCGGCGCAACCTGCGCAGCGAGGTGATCTCGATCTGCGCCAACCGCCTGCGGCGCGACCTGGAGTCGCGGCTGCAGACCGACCCGGAGTTCGAGGCGCTCCTGGCCGAGGTCGTTGAGCGCCGGCTCGACCCGGCGAGTGCGGCCTCCCGGGTGCTCGAAGACCTCGAGGGGTGAAGGCGTCGCCTACCGGCGCCTTCCGCGGGGCCGGCCGGTAGTTTTCGTGTCGTCGGCCGTGTCGGCCGGCCAATACAGGGGGATGCACAGATGACCACGCACTCAGCTTCGACCCGCCACCTTCGCCGCATGCTTGCCGGCGGCGCCGCCGTACTGGCCGCGCTGACCGCCGCGCTGACCGCCGCGCTCGCCGTCGGCGCCGTCCCGGCCCGGGCGCTCACCGCGATCGAGACCCTGCGCCCGACCCGGGGCCTGCCCGCGGCGATCGCCGTGGATGCGGCCGGCAACGTCTACACGGCCAACATCAACGGGACCGAAGGCACGGTGACGAAGTTCTCCGCCGACGGCAAGGTCACCAACTACGGCCCGGTGGGTGACGGCCCCGCCGACATCGCCATCGACTCGGCCGGCAACGTGTTCACCGCCAACCGTTACAACGACAACGTCTCCAAGATCACGCCCGATGGCAAGGTCGTGATCGACTGGGCGCCGGCCGGCGTCGCGCCGGAGGCGCTGGCCATCGACGAGGCGGGCTTCATCTACGTGGCCAACGAGGGCTCCAGCAGCGTCACCCGGATCTCTCCGGCCGGGACGCCGAGCGGCTCGTCCCCGGACTTCGCCTGGGCCAGGACCGACCGGGCCCCGCAGGACATCGCTATCGCCGCGGACGGCACCGTCTACACGGCCAACTCCTCGGGCCCGCTGACCGACCGCGGGGAGTCCGGCTCGATCTCGCGGCTCCCGGTCGACGGCAACGGCGCCAACCCGACCTGGGCGAGGACCGGCCACCGGCCCGTGAGCCTCGCCATCGTCCAGAGCGGAGCCGGGCAGGTGATCTACACCGCCAACTACGGCGCCAACTCGGTCAGCCGTATTGCGGCGAACGGCTCCTCGACGCTTACCTGGGGCAGGACCGGCCAGTACCCGTCCGGGATCGTCGCCTCGACGCCGACCGGTTCCGGCGACAGCGACATATTCGTGACCAACAGCTGGACCGACAACGTGAGCCAGTTCTCCGCCTCCAAGGGCTACGTCCAGACGCTCGAGCCCACGGGCGCCGGCCCCTCGGCGGCGGCTCTGGACAAGGACGGCAACCTCTACGTGACCAACTACCGCGGCGAGAGCGTCACCAAATTCACCGCCTGCGCCGCTACGCAGGCCTCGTCGGGTGCCCTGGCCGTGGCCGCCGGCGGGCTGGCCTCCAGGTGCGCCGTCCCGGCCAGCCCGAAGGTCACCTGGGTGACCCGCGGCGGCAGCCGGAAGGTCACCGCCCGCTTCACTGCCGAGGCCGGCGTCACCTACCGTCTCGTGGTCGGCAACCAGAACCGTTCGAGCTCCTACCGCTGCAAGGTCAAGCGCAGCGGCAGCCGGCGGCTCGGCAGCTGCTCGGCGACCGTCGCCAAGGGCACCTGGCGCGTCGTGGTAACGCCGACGAAGGGCGGCGTAACCGGTACCGGCCCAGGCTGGACCTTCCGGGCCCGGTAGCGGCTCCGGTCAGGCGCCCAGCAGCGACCACGGCAGCGGGCCGGCCGGCGGAGAGACGCCGGCGCCGGCTGCCAGGTGGCCGGCGACCAGGAGCCACAGGCTGAAGGCGACGCCGAGGGCGGCCAGGGCCGCTCCCGCGGCGGGGAAGCGGCGCATGCCCCAGGCGCAGAGGGCGCCGGCCAGCGGCAGGACGGCGACCAGCGCCTCGCCGGGGGCGTGGTCGGAGAACCACGGCACCAGGAAGACGGCGGTCACGAGCCCGGCCGCGCACACGAGGACCAGGAACCCGGCGGCCACCTCGATGTCGACCGCCTCGGGTAGGGCGCGGGCCAGCCGCTCCCGGCGCGAGCGCCAGAAGAGCCACGCCGAGACGAAGGCCAGTGCGAGCACCGGCGCGAAGAGGAGCAGCCCCACCTCGGGAGCAAGCCAGACCCCGACCAGCCGGGGGAGGCGCTCGGCAAAGTCACCGGCCGACTGGGCGCCGAACGGGCCGCCCGGGTCGTTCGAGGCGGCCAGCGGGGTGATGCCGCCGAAGAGCCGTCCGTTGACCGTTACGTAGAAGACGAGCGAGACGAGGATCAGCTCCAGGGCCACGAGGCCGGCCCAGCCGCGCCGGCGCCGGCGCAGCCAGCGGAAGAGGGCGACCGCCACCACGGCGGCGGGGAGGAGCCCGATCGGCCCGATCCAGGGCACCAGGGCGAGCAGCAGGCCGGCGCCCAGCGGCGCGGCCCGGGTGCTCGACTCCCGGCACCGCAGCGTCAGTGCGGCCGCGCCGGCAATCAATGCGCCGCAGGTCGCCGCCGGGGCGATTGTCGTGCCCGCCACCACGGCGGGCGGGCTCAGGCCGACGGCGAGGACCGCTCCCGGGCCCCACGGGTCGGGCGCCAGCCGGCGCGCCACCGGAACCGCCGCCGCCATCCCGAGCGCGGCGATCAGCGCCAGCAGCACCTCGACGCCGCGGACCCCGGCCACGGCGAAGGCCGGTGCCAGCAGGGC
>CAIKSH010000065.1 GCA_903830015.1 uncultured Solirubrobacterales bacterium
CTCCGGCGGCGATCGTCCTCGACGTGACGATGCCGGACATGAACGGGCGCGCGGTCTGCGCCCGCCTGCGCGCCGACGGCATTCGCACACCCATCATGATCCTCTCGGCCCGCGACGAGGTCGAGGACCGCGTGGCCGGGCTGCAGGCCGGCGCCGACGACTACCTGGTCAAGCCCTTCGCCGTCGAGGAGCTCGTCGCGCGCCTGCAGGCCCTCCTGCGCCGCTCGGCCGCCGAGAACGGCGACGGGGACGCCGGCGAGACCGTCACCGACCTGGTGGTCGGCGATCTGGTCGTCGACCCGGCCGGCCGGACGGTCACCCGCGGGGGCCGCGAGATCGAGCTCACCCGCCGCGAGTTCGAGCTGATCGAGGTCTTTGCCCGAAACCCCGGGATCGTCCTCGAGCGTGACCGGCTGCTCGAGCTGGTCTGGGGCTACGACTGGGCGGCCGACACCAACGTAGTCGACGTATTCGTCAGCTACCTGCGCCGCAAGATGGAGGCCGAAGACGAGCCGCGGATGATCCAGACCGTGCGCGGCGTCGGCTTCGTGCTGCGCGAGCCCGGGGATGAGGGTTGAGGGGTCCTAAGAGCCTCACCGGCCGCGTGACCCTGGCCGCGGTGGCCGCCGTGGCCGGTGCGCTGATCGTCGCCGGGGTCGCCGTGGTGATCGCCACCGGCCAGTCCGACCGCCGCGACGTGGACCGCCAGCTGCGCGGCTTCTCCGAGCAGGTCGTGCGGCGCGCCGGCCCCGTCTATGGAGCGATGCCCGGCCCTCCCGGTGGGCCCAACGGTGGGCCGCCAGGCGAGCGCGGGGGACCCGGCGGCCCCGGCGGCGAGCGCGGAGGACCTGACGGCCCGGGAGGCGACCGCAACCGCCGCGGCCCGCTCGAGCCCGGCTCGGACAGCTTTGCCCGCGTGCTGCTGGCCAGCGGCGAGGCGGTCAGCGGCGGGGCCAACGTGCCCGCCGGCTTCCCGGTGACCCCGGTGGGCAAGATCGAGACGGTCAGCGCCGGCGGGCAGGACTGGCGGACGCTCGTACGCCCGCTGGGCCCCGACAGCCGCGTGCAGGTGGCGGTGGGGCTCGGCCCGGTTCAGGAGCGCGCCTCGCGGCTGCTGATCCTCGTCCTGGCGGCGATCGTCGGCGCGCTGGTCGCCACTGCGCTCGTGACCCACTACCTGGCGCGCCTGGCGCTGGCGCCGCTGCAGCGCCTGCGCCTGGCCGCCGACGAGGTGGCGGCCACGGCCGACCTGTCGGTGCGGGTGCCCGACGGCGACGGGCCCGAGGAGATTGATGACCTCGCCGAGGACCTGAACGCCATGCTCTCCCGGCTCGAGCTCAGCGACGACGAGCGCGAGCGGGCGCTGGAGAGCGCCCGGCGCTTTGCCGCCGACGCCGGCCACGAGCTGCGCACCCCCCTGACCAGCCTCAAGGCCAACCTCGCCACCGGCTCGACCGCGGAGGCGACCCTCGACGCCGACCGCCTCACGGCCCTCGTGGAACAGCTCCAGCAGCTGGCCCGCGGCGAGGCCGGGCCGCCCCGGACGACCGAGCCGGTAGATCTCGGGGAGGTGGCCGATGCGGCGGTCGTCGCCGCCCGGGCGCGCCACCCGGGCGTGACCTTCACGCTCGAAGGGCCGGACGCCGGCCCGATGGTTGCCGCCGAGGCCGAGAGCCTGCGGATGATGGCCGAGAACCTGCTCGAGAACGCCGCCCTGCACGGGCGTCCCGACGGAACGGTGGTGGTCACCGCCGGTGAGGACGAAGGCGAGGCGTGGCTGCGCGTGGACGACGACGGCCCCGGGATCCCGGCGGCCGACCGTGAGCGGATGCTCGAGCGCTTCACACGGGGGGAGGGCGTGCGCTCGCCGGGCACCGGGCTGGGCCTCCCCATCGCTGCCGCGCAGGTAAC
>CAIKSH010000066.1 GCA_903830015.1 uncultured Solirubrobacterales bacterium
AGGCGCCCGGAGCCGATCTCGACCAGCTGGGCCGAACCCTCGCCGCCCTCGAAGGGCTCGCCGTCGATCGAGCCTGCGTAATCCATCAGGACGAAATCGCCCTCGGCGGCCGCCGAGTCGACCGTCTCGAGGCTCGCCATGCGCCGGCGGAGCTCCTCGACCTGCTCGTCGACCGCCTCGTCTCCGGCCTGCGGCTCGCGACGCTTCACCTTCAGCCCCTTGTAGCGGCCGAGCCGGGCCGTCGGCCGCACGCCGATCTCGAAGCTGAAGCCCAGCGGCTCTCCGGCGGCGGGAAGCTCCCCAACCTCGAGCTCGGGCTGGCCGACGGTGTGGAGGCGAAGGCCGTCGACCGCCTCGCCGTACCAGGCGCCGATCGAGCCCCGCACCGCCTCGTCGAGCACCGTCTCGCGGCCCAGGCGCTGGATGATCATGTCGGGCGGGACCTTCCCCTTGCGGAAGCCGGCCATCTTCATGTCGCGCCCGAGGGAGCGCGCCGCCTGGTCGACGCGGCGCGATACCTCCGCCGGCGATACCTCGGCCTCAACCCGAACCCGGGAGTCGGGAAGCTCGGTGAGGGTGGCGCTCACTTCCGGCACCGGCGGCACGATAGCGTCAGGCAATGGCCGCCGAGAGCCCGCCACGCCGCCGGCTGACCGCCTGGCTGGTCACCGGGCCGGTCGCCCACGCCGCGGCCGGGGTTCTCGACGTAGCCGCCTTCCTCCTGACGACCGCCCGGGCAAGGATCGGGCGCAGCCGCGAGGGTGAGTGACGGGACTCGAACCCGCGACCGCCTGGACCACAACCAGGAGCTCTACCAACTGAGCTACACCCACCGCGTGCGGGAAAGTGTAAGGGCTCAGCCCGCGCCCGATGCCCCCGCCAGGATTCGAACCTGGGACCTGCGGCTTAGAAGGCCGCTGCTCTATCCAGCTGAGCTACAGGGGCCCGGAGCCGGCCTCGACACCGGCCCCGTTCACCGTACCGCGCCGGGGAGCCGTCGCGGTTAGGGTCGGCCCCATGGAGGATGGGAACCCCGTCACGCTGATCGCCCTGCCGCTGGGGCTGGTCTTCATCATGTTCTCGCTGGGGCTCGGCCTCGTGGCCGAAGACTTCCGGCGCGTCTTTCGTTCGCCGCGCGGCGTCGTTGTCGGGATGGCGAACCTCTTGGTCATCGCTCCGCTCCTGGGAATCGGCGTCGCGGAGCTCTTCAACCTGCCGCCGGTCCTTGCCGTCGGGCTGGTCCTGCTCGCCGCGGCACCCGGGGGCACCATGGCCAACCTCCTCACCCACCTGGCCCGGGGGGAGACAGCGCTCTCGGTAACCCTCACCGGGTTCTCCAGCGCCCTCGCGGTGGTAACCGTTCCCCTCTACCTGTCGATCGCCTCTTCCATCTTTGACCTCACCGGCGTGGACAACAACGTCGAGGTCCTCCCGATCGCCGCCCGCGTCCTGGCCATCACGCTGATCCCACTGATCGCCGGCATGGCGGTGCGCAGCCGCCTCCCCGACTGGACGGTTCGAAACGAAAGGCGGTTCAAGGCGGTCTCGCTGGTGCTGTTCGCCCTGATCATCGCGGCGGCGATCGTCAGCGAGTGGGGCCGCGTGACCGAGTACCTGGGCGGCATCATCGGCGCCGTCATCGTCCTCAACGTCCTTGCCATGTCGATCAGCTACCTGATCTCGCGCGGGGCGAAGTTGAACGAACGCAGCTCCACGGCGATCGCCCTGGAGCTCGGCCTCCACAATGCCACGCTGGCCATCGCGGTCGGCGCCTCGCTGGACAACCAGATGACCGTGCCGGCCGCGGTCTACGGAATCTTCATGTGGGTCACCGGCGGAAGCTTCGCGTGGCTGATGGCACGCCGGAACCGGATGGCCACCGTGCCGGCCGAAGCACCGGCGGGCTGAGCCCGACGATCGGGGCGGCCGGATTTGAACCGGCGACCCCCTGCTCCCAAAGCAGGTGCGCTACCAGGCTGCGCCACGCCCCGATGGCCGTCCATGGTACGGCCGGCG
>CAIKSH010000067.1 GCA_903830015.1 uncultured Solirubrobacterales bacterium
ACCTGCCAGGGCGCCCAGAGCGAGTGCCAGCAGCGGCTCGACGCCAGCGCCACCTACCGCGAGCACGTCAACGGGACGCTCGCCGGGGAAGGGCTCGAGTACGAGGCCAACATCGTCAACAAGAACTTCCTCTGGGTGCTGGTCGAGGAGATCGGCCTGGAGAACCTCGCGGGCCTGGTCAAGCGGCCGCTCACCGACCTGCGCGTCGGCCCGTTCTACGGCTGCTACATCGTCCGCCCCACCGACCGCCTCAAGATCGACGGCGAGCAGCCCCGCGACGAGTACCTCGGCATGGTGATCGAGACCCTCGGCGGCACGGTCATCGACTACGCCGGCGCCCACAAGTGCTGCGGCTTCCCGATCATCACCATGAATAAGCAGGCCTCGCTGGCCCAGGCCGGCCGCCACCTCGGCGACGCCACCGACGCCGACGCCGACTGCCTGGTCACACCCTGCCCCCTCTGCCACCTCAACCTCGACCTCCAGCAGCCGCTGGCGGCCAAGGAGGTCGGCCGCGACCTGAAGATGCCGGTCCTTCACCTGCCCCAGCTCGTCGGCCTGGCCCTGGGCCTCGAGCCCAAGGAGCTCGGCCTCCAACACCACGTGGTCAAGCCGACCTCGGTGATCGACTGGAGCCAGTCGGTCGTCGGCGCGGTCAAGGCCCCCGCCGGCTGGTAGCGGCGGGGCTCAGCCGGCCAGGCCGCGGGCGATCGCCAGCTCGGCGATCTGCACCGTGTTGAGGGCGGCGCCCTTGAGCAGGTTGTCGCCGACGACGAAGAGGTTGACCGCCTTCGGGTCGTCAAGGTCACGGCGCACCCGCCCGACCGCCGTCTCGTCACGGCCGGCCCACTCCAGCGGCGTCGGCGCCTCCTCGACCACGAGGTTGGGGAAGGCCTCCAGCGCGGCCACGGCGGCGTCGAGGTCGACGTCCTTTCCGAAGCTCGCCCGCACCGCGACCGCGTGGCCGACCATCACCGGCACGCGCACGCAGGTCGGGCTCACCTGCAGCCGCGGGAGCCCGAGGATCTTGCGACTCTCGTCCTGGAGCTTCATCTCCTCGTCGGTGTAGCCGTCCTCGCCCATCGTCCCGAGCATCGGCACGACGTTGAAGGCCAGCGTGTTGGCGTGGACCTCGTGCTCGACCAGGCGCGCGGCCCCCGCGCCGTCGGAGACCAGCATCTCGGTCTTCTCGCTGAGCACCGGTACCTGCGCCGCCAGCTCGTCGATCCCGTGGCGCCCGGCGCCGCCGGCGGCCTGGTAGCTGGTGGCGACCATCGCCTCCAGCCCGAAGTGCGCGTCGAGCGCCTTCATCGGCAGCATCACGATCATCGTCGTGCAGTTGGGGTTGGCCACGATCCCCTTCGGCACGCTGTCCAGCGCTTCGGGGTTTACCTCGCTGACCACCAGCGGCACGTCGGGATCCATCCGCCAGGCCGACGAGTTGTCGACCACCAGGGCGCCGGCATCGGCGAGCTTCGGCGCCCACTCGCGCGAGACCGAACCACCGGCCGACATCAGCGCCAGGTCGAAGCCGGCGATCGTCTCGTCGCTGAGCGGCTGCACGGTGCCCCAGGAGCCGAGCTCGCTGCCGGCCGAGCGCTCGCTGCCGAAGGGCACGACCTCGTCGGCCGCGATCCCGCGGCGCTCGAGCGTCTCGAGCAGGAGGCGGCCGACGGCGCCGGTGGCGCCAACGACGGCGATCCTCATGCCGACTGGCCGAAGGGCTCTTCGGCGCGAATCGTCTCTTCGCCGCTGAGCTCGAAGGCGGCGTGGAGCGCCTTGACGGCGTCGTCGACCCGGTCGCCGGGGATCACGCAGGAGATCTTGATCGGCGAGGTGGCGATCATCTCGATGTTGATCCCCTGCTCGCCGAGCACGCTGAAGACGCGGGCGGCGACGCCCGGGTGGGTGCGCATCCCGGCCCCGACCACCGAGACCTTGCCCATCTCCTCATCGGTGGCGATCCCGGCCAGGCCGAGCTCGCGGCCGAGCTCCTCCAGCGCGCCGCCGGCGGTCCGCAGGTCGTCGCG
>CAIKSH010000068.1 GCA_903830015.1 uncultured Solirubrobacterales bacterium
AGCACACCGTTGCCGGCGTAGATCGATCCCCGCTTGATCTTCTGCTGGGCCAGGAGGGCGCGCTTGTTCTGGGGGTTGTCCTCCAAAGAGTTGCGGTCCAGGACCGTCCAGCGCAGGGTGAAGAAGGCGAGCAGGCCGAAGAGGACCAGCGTGACGGCGAATACGCGGATGATCGGCCCATTCATCGGCGCGCCTCCCGCCGCGCGCGATCGGATACCAGCAGCAGCAGGGCGACGATCACGAAGTTGGCGACGATCGACGAGCCGCCGTAGGAGACGAACGGGAGCGTGACGCCGGTGAGGGGGATCACCTTGGTCACGCCGCCGACGATCACGAACACCTGGAGGGCGATCACCGTGGTCAGGCCGGTGGCCAGGAGCTTGGAGAACGAGTCACGGGCCAGGACGGCGATCCGAAAGCCACGCTCCACCAGCAGCACGTAGACCAGGAGCAGGGCGATCGCCCCCACGAGGCCGAGCTCGTTGACGATCACCGCGTAGATGAGGTCGGTCTGGGCGGCGGGGAGGATCGGGCTGTCGCCGACCTGCACCAGGGCCTGGCCGAATCCCTGGCCCCACATGCCGCCGTCGGCCTGGGCGAAGAGGGACTGGGCGATCTGGTAGCTGCCCCCCACCTGCTCGTAGAGCTTGGGGTCGAAGGGGTGCTGCCAGGCCTCGATCCGGTCCCCGACGTGGCCGACGGTGACCGAGAAGAACCAGGCGCCCAGGGCGAAGAGGCCGAGGCCGACGGCCGGGAAGATCAGCCGGTTGGTGGCGACGTAGAGCATGGCCAGGAAGCCGCCGAAAAACATCACCGAGGAGCCCAGGTCGCGGATGAAGACGAGCATCAGCATCGCCAGCCCCCAGACGAGCAGCAGCGGACCGATGTGCTTGAGCCGCGGGACGGTGATCCCGAACTTCTTGCGGTCGACCAGCAGCGAGCGCGTGTCGCGCAGGTAGCTGGCGAGGAAGATGATGATCCCGATCTTGGCGAACTCGGCCGGCTGGAAATTGACCGGGCCGATCTCGATCCCCAGGTAGGCGCCGTTGACCTGCGCCCCGATCCCGGGGATCCGCGGCATGAGCAGGAGCAGGATGCTCGCCGCGGCGATCACGTAGCGGTAGCGCTCGAGCACGCGGTAGTCGCGCAGCAGCAGGATGGTGAGGGTGAAGGCGATGAGCCCGATCACGAACCAGGTCGCCTGGTCGCGGGCCAGGGTCTCGTTGAGCCGGTAGATGACCACCAGGCCCACGCCGGCCAGCACGGCCACGATCGGCAGCACGTACGGGTCGGCGTCGGGCAGGCGGATCCGCAGCACCAGGTGGGCCAGCAGGCAGAGGCCGAGGAAGACCGCGCCGTAGGTGAGCGAGAGGTCGCCGAGCACCGCCGACTCCTGCACGAAGACCGCGCCGAACCCGGCGACCACCAGCAGCGAGGCCGGGATCAGCCCGATCAGCTCACGGTTGCGGGCGCTCACGGAACGCCCAGCCTTCCGGTCTCCAGCTGGCGGACGAGGTCGTTGGCGTCGGCCAGGGAGCGCATCTGGTGCTCGCCCACCGTCCTGCGCTGGGCGGGAGGCAGCTGGGCGATGTTCAGGCCGGAGGAGTAGTCCTCGCGGTAGAGGCTGATGCCGGCGGGCAGCTCATACGGGATCCCCTGGTAGACGGTGACGAAGCCTTCCTCGTCCGAGCCGACGAAGTAGACCGCCTGGGAGGCCAGGTAGGCCCCGGAGGCGACCACGGCGAGGAGCACCACGATGAGGACGGTCCCGATCCCCGGCCGCCAGCC
>CAIKSH010000069.1 GCA_903830015.1 uncultured Solirubrobacterales bacterium
CGGGCGGCGGTTCCAGGTAGCGATCACGCGCACCCCCTCCAGGCGCTCGAGCCCGGCCAGGGCGTTACCGAGCAGGCGCTGGGCCGGGTCCTGGGCGGTCGATGGCGCCACCAGGACGAGCGGCCCGTCACCCGGAGGCAGGTCGACGGCCGGGAACGGAGGCTCCCACATCAGCGGGCCGATCACGTGCGTGGCGGGCTCGGGCGGTCGCGGATACTCGAGCTGCGGGAAGCTGGCCACCAGGGCCAGCCGGCGCGATATTCCCCCGTGGACGTAGCCAAGGGGACCAAGGCCCAGGCGCCGGCGCGTCTCGTTGAGCTCGTCCCGGCCCTGCTCCAGGCCGCGGTCGGTCAGCCGGCGCATCACCGACCACGCGCGTCGCCCGAAACCGGTCCGGGCCAGGCGCGCCCCGGTGGAGTAGGGCGGGGCACCCGGCGCTGTCCTGGGATCTACGTGCGGGATCAGGGTGGCCACGGGCACCCCGAGGCGCTCGGCGGCCAGTGCCGGCGCGAGCGTGAGGATGTCGTGGACGACGATGTCCGGCCGGGTCTCCTCGACCAGCGGCTGGGTCTCCCCGACCGCGAGGACCACTGCCTCGTAGGGCTTCAGCGGCCGCTCGCGGGTGGGGAAGGTCGGGTACTCGGGCGCGGGCGCAAAGCGCATGCCCTCGGCCTCCACGTTGCCACGCCAGCGCCCGGCGGTCTCGAGGGTCACCTCGTGCCCCCGGGCGACCAGGGCACGCCCCAGGGCGATCATGGGGAAGGCGTGTCCCGGATCCCCGAAGGCTCCGAGCAGGGCCTTCACGCGGGCGTCAGGCGGCCAGCTCGGCCAGCAGCCGCAGCTGTTCGATGCGCTCGTCGCGGGTGAACGCGATGGGGGAGACGCCGAGCGTTCCCACTCCGGCGTCCCGATAGGCGGCGATGCGGTCGCGGACCAGGTCGGCGGGGCCGCAGAGGGAGACCATGTCGATCAGCTCGTCGGGGATCGCGGCCATCGCCTCGTCCTTCTTGCCGTCCAGGTAGAGGTCCTGGATCTCGCGGGCGGCGTCCTCGAACCCGTAGCGCTGGACGAGCTGGTTGTAGAAGTTCTTCTCGCGCGAGCCCATGCCGCCGACGTAGAGGCCGATGAAGGGTCGCATCAGGTTGCGCGCCGCCTCCAGGTCGTCGGAGACGTAGGCCTGGACCGTCGGGGCGATCTCCACGTCGGCCAGGGTCTTGCCCCCGCCGGCCCGCTCGACGCCCTTCTCCAGCTCGGCGCGCATGATCGCCACGTGCTCGGGGGAGAAGAGGGTGGGGATCACGCCGTCGGCGATCTCACCGGCCAGCTGGGTGTTCTTGGGGCCGATCGCGGCGATGAAGATCGGGATCTCGTCCTGGACGGTCCCGATGGTGAGCTTGAGCGCCTTGCCGGGGCCGTCGGGGAGGGGAAGCTCGAGCGTCTCTCCCTCGTACTCGACCCGGTCGCGGGCCAGGGCCATGCGCAGGACCGCCACGTAGTCCCTCGTACGGGCCAGCTGCTTGGCGAACCGCACGCCGTGCCAGCCCTCCGAGACCTGCGGGCCGGAAGAGCCGATGCCCAGGATCATCCGCCCGTCCGAGAGCTGGTCGAGCGTGGCCGCGGTCATCGCGGTCATAGCCGCCGAGCGCCCGGGCATCTGAAAGATCGCCGAACCCAGGCGGATCGTGGTGGTCTGGGCCGCGAGCCACCCGAGGATGGTGGCCGCGTCGGAGCCGTAGGCCTCGGCGGTCCAGACCGAGTCGTAGCCGAGCTTCTCGGCCTCCTGGACGATCGAGAGCTGGTCCTCGCTGGTGAGGCCGAGGCCCCAGTACCCCAGGTGAGTGCCGAGCTTCACGGGGGCCTAGCCGACCCCGGGCAGCTGGAGGCCCCCGGGCTGCTCGAACTGGATCTCCGGGACCATGCAGCCCGGGCTTACCTCGAGGAGGAAGCGCACGGCGGCGGCCATGTCCTCGGGCCGCATCATCTCCTCGGCCGGC
>CAIKSH010000070.1 GCA_903830015.1 uncultured Solirubrobacterales bacterium
CAGTCGCTGCCCACCGATATGACCTCACTGCCCCCGCCGGAGAGCGTGCCCATGATCGATGCACCGCCACCGAGGTCGCTGCCGGGCCCGACGACCACCCCGGCGCTGATCCGGCCCTCGACCATCGACGGGCCTAGCGTCCCGGCGTTGAAGTTCACGAACCCCTCGTGCATCACGGTCGTCCCCTCGGCCAGGTAGGCACCCAGGCGAACCCGGTCGGCGTCGGCGATGCGCACGCCCCTGGGGACGACGTAGTCGACCATTCGCGGCACCTTGTCGACCGAGCGAACATGAAGGCGCCGGCCTCCGGCCATGACCCGGCTGGCGACCGCTCCGGCGCTCTCGGCCGGTACCGGCCCGATGTCGGTCCAGGCAACATTGGGCAGCAGCCCCAGGAGGCCGTCGGCGTTCAGCCCCTGCGGCTCGACCAGCCGGTGGGAGAGCAGGTGGAGCCGCAGGTAGGCGTCAGCCACGTCGGCCGCGGGCGCGGTGAGGTCGGCAACGGCGACCAGTACCAACGCGGTGCGCACGCCACGCAGCGCGTCCTCACCGCAGCAGGGAAGCAGTTCGGCCGCCCCCGCTTCCTCGGCGATCGCCCCTTCGATTTCGCTCCAGCCCGGGCCCGCGCCCCCGGGCATTCCCGCAGCACCGAGAACCGGCTGCGGGAAGAAGAGCTCGAACGGCTCACCCGAGCCGCCGGCGAACGTCCCCAGAGCGACTCCCCACGCGGCGACCTCGCTGCTCACGGAAAGAACCTACCGCCCCAGCCCGGCCAGGCGGTCGACGGCATGACGGCACTCCTCGAGGCCCGGAACGAGGGCAAAGCGCAGGTGGCCCTCGCCTCCGGGGCCGAACATGGAACCTGGCGCGGCGAGGATCCCGATCCCGAGCAGGCGTTCGAACGCCGCCATGTCGTCACCACCGGGTACCTCGCACCAGAGAAAGAAGGTCGCGTCGCCACCGACCGGCTCGAGGCCGCAGCCGGCAAGCGCGGGAAGCATCAGCTCGCGCTTGGCCCGGAAGCGATCGCGCAGGCCATCGACGTGTCCCTCGTCGTTCCAGGCGGCGATTGCCGCCTGCTGGACGAACCGCTGGGGGGTGACGCCCATCGACGGCCGCAGGGTCTTCATGGCGCCGATGAGGAGCGGATCGCCGCAGACGAAGCCGGCCCGGTAACCCGGAACCGCCGACCGCTTGGAGAGCGAGTTGAAGGCCAGCACATGGGTGGGATCCGAGACCTGCAGGACCGAAGGTGGGGGCTCGTCCCCGAACCACGTTTCGCTGTATGCCTCGTCGGAGGCCAGGACCACGCCGTGGCTGCGGCAGCGGTCGGCGAGATCCTCGTAGAAGGAGAGCGGGGCGGCGGCTCCGGTCGGGTTGTTCGGGTAGTTGACCCAGATAGTCGATATCCGGTGCCAGGCCTCCTCGGGAATCTCGTCGATGCGCGGCAGCCAGCCGGCTTCGCGGTCCAGTCCGACCTCCAGTACCTGCGCGCCGGCCAGGCGGGCACTGCGGGCCGGAACCGGATAGCCGGGCGTGGTAACTACGACGAGGTCCCGGTGGGAGCCGGGCCAGTGCAGGAGGCCGGCAAGGTGGTAGATCGGCTCCTTGCTTCCCAGTGTGGGGAGGACCTCGATCGCCGGGTCGAGGTCTACGCCGTAACGCCGGCCGACCCAGTCGGCGATCGCCTGGCGCAGCTCGGCGCTACCGGCGGCGGTCGGGTAGCCGGAGATGTCCTCTTCCTCGACCGCCTGGATCAGGGCCTGGCGCACGATCGCCGGGACCGGCTCGGCCGGAGCACCGATCCCGAAGTCGATCAGCTTGGTGCCCTCCCGCGCGGCGCGGGCGCGGGCGTCGTCCAGGGCGGTGAAGGGGTACTCGCCGAGCTCCTCGACGAGCGGCTGGACCTCCATCAGCCTCCGCCCGTGGCGAGCCGCCCGATCGCCTCGTAGCTTGTCACCAAGGCCTCTGCGCCGACCGACTCGTCGGCGCGGTGCGCCTGCGCCGGGTCGCCGGGCCCGAAATTGACCGCGGGGATAGAGGCGGCGCCGAACTCGGCGACCGGCGTCCACGCCTGCTTGGGTTCGACCGGGCCCCCGGATAGCGCGACGAGCCGTTCGACCAGCGGTCCCGACGAATAGACCTCTCCCGAGGGGGCGTTCCCTTCGATCTCGAGCTCGCCGTGACCCGCGCAGGCCTCCCGCAGGCGCTCCTCGGCCTCCGCGGGACCGATCCCGGGGGGATAGCGGTAGTTGACGTGGGCCGTGGCCCGGCCGGGGATGACGTTCCGCGCGACGCCACCCTCGACCGAGGTGACGGAGAAGACCTCGCGGAAGGTCAGGCCATCGAAGGTGTGGTCGACCGGCTCGCGATCCTCGAGGGCAGCAACCCCGTTGGCCAGGGCCGCGATCGCATTCTCGGCCAGCCACGGACGGGCCGAATGGCCGCTCTCCCCGGAAAAGCTCCAGGTGGCATTCAGGTTCCCCAGGCACCCGGCCTGGACCCGGTTGGCGGTCGGTTCCATCATCAGGACCAGGTCGGCCCCGGCGATTCCCGGCTCGCGTTCGAGCAGCGGCACGAGCGAGCTGTGAGCGGGGGGGAGCTCCTCGCGCCCGAAGAAGAGGTACCCGAGCTCACACTCACCGCCCGTATCGGCCAGGGCCAGCTCGATCATCACGGCCAGCGAACCCTTCATGTCGGCGGCGCCCAGGCCCGCGACCCCGTCGCCGGTGAGCATTCCGGGAATGTTGTCCTGGGCCGGGACGGTGTCCAGGTGGCCGGCCAGCAAGACCAGGGGCCGGTCGCCGCGCTCGCGCGTCCCGGCGACCACGCAGTCATCGCCGGCGTCGACGGCCGGTACCCCTCCGGCTTCGAGTACCGCGAGCACGTGGGCGGCGATCGCCGCCTCGCTGCGCGACGGCGACGGAATGTCCACCAGTTCGAGCGTGCGCTCGCAGAGCCGGGTGCTCAGTTCGTCATTCACCCCGGGAACGCTACTGCGCCCCTGCACGGCACGGCGATTCCGCCGTAGTCAACGGTCAGTCCGCGATGGTGCAGCTGCGCGACCAGTGCCGCGCCGGCGGCGTCACGGCAGTCCTGGCTGGAACGGGCCGGCAGCCCGCGTACGCCGGCCAGCTCGAGGGCCGTCCGGCTCCACTGCGGCTTCGGCCGCCCCTCCCGGGGCCCGGCGATAACCGTCCAGGCGGCACTGGGAAAAACCTCGACGCAGGTCGTCCCGGGGCAGCTGCGGGCCAGCAGGTCGTAAAGGTCCAGGCCGTGCTCCATCCAGCCGTAGAAGGAATGGCCGGACCTCACCACCTCCTCGTCCGGGGTGAAGAAGATCGGGCAGACCTCGCGGGCCAGCTCACGCTCGCCCGCGCGACTCTTCTCCCCGGGTGGCGCGCATCCGGCTGGGCTGTCTATGCCCGCCACGGGTGCTCCGGCTGCGGTAACGACCCGGGCGACGTCGGCCGCATCCTGGGCGGACCGGATCTCCACCACCTCGGCACCCTCGAGGACAGCTACATCGAAGCCCTTTCGCGGAGCACCCACGTCGACTCCCACGAAGCGATCCACCCCGCCAACGATGCCATATCCCGCCGGCGGCCTAGAATTCCCGGCAGTGCCCTCCAACGGACGTTCCGGCCGAAAGAAGCCCTCCGGCTCCCGCGAGACATCGCGCGGCGGGCGGGCACGGCAGCGCGCCTGGTGCGTGGCCGCCGGCGCCGACGGGGGTGATCTCTCTGAGCTGGAGGAGCTCCTGCTGACCGCCGGCGTCGCGGTAGTCGGTTCCTCGACCCAGCGCAGGGAGCGCCCTCATCCGAACACCTACGTGGGCGCCGGCAAGCTGGAGGAGATCCGCCGCGAGGCCCGCGCGGCCGACGCCAACCTGATCGTCACCGACGACGAGCTCTCCGCCCGGCAGGAGCGAAACCTCGAAGGCGCGCTGAAGATCCCGGTCATCGACCGCACGACGGTGATCCTCGACATCTTCGCCGGGCACGCTCACAGCTCGGAAGGAAAGCTCCAGGTGGAGCTGGCGCAGCTGCAGTACAACCTCGCGCGAATGCGTGGGCTGTGGACGCACCTCGAGCGACTCGGGGGCGGCATCGGCACGAGGGGACCGGGGGAGACCCAGATAGAAACCGACCAGCGCCTGGCCCGCAACCGGATAGCAGCCCTGAGCCGGCGCCTGGGCGAAGTCGCCGGTTCCCGGGCCACGATGCGCGCCGAAAGACAGCGCAACCGGATTCCGACGGTCGCCCTGGCGGGTTACACCAACGCCGGCAAGTCCTCGCTGATGAACGCGCTGACCGGGGCCGGCGTCGTCGTCCGCGACCGGCTCTTCGAAACGCTCGACCCGACGACGCGCGAGATGGAGGTTGACGGACGCAGCTTCCTGCTGACC
>CAIKSH010000071.1 GCA_903830015.1 uncultured Solirubrobacterales bacterium
AGCCCGTCGGCAAACCCGCGGATGCCCGGCCCGGCCCGGCGCAGCTCGCGGCGGGGCGGGGTCACCGCGCCGGCTGGCCGTCGACCACGCGCGCCGACTCCACCGCGACCGTCCTGGCATCCTGGACGCCCTCGAGCGGCACGTGGGCCAGGTCGGTGGTGGTCATTACCGTCTGGCCGGCGCGGGTCACGCGGTCGACCAGCAGCTCGCGCCGCGAGGCGTCCAGCTCGCTCATCACGTCGTCGAGCAGGAGCAGCGGCGGCCGTCCGCGGGATTCGGCCAGCGCCTCGCGCTCGGCGAGCAGCAGCGACAGGAGAGCCAGGCGCTGCTCTCCCTGGGATCCGTAGGAGCGAAGCTCGCGGCCGTCGCGCTGGAGCAGCAGCTCGTCGCGGTGAGGGCCGTGGCCGGTAAAGCCGCGCTGGAGATCGCCATCGAGGCGCTCGGCCAGCTCGGCGGCGAACTCCTCCGGCTCCTGGGCCTGGCTGCGGGCCCGGTAGGAGACCTCCAGGCCACCCGGAAGCCCCAGGTCGGTGGAGATCTCGGCCGCCGGACCGCGAATGGCCTCGACGGCCTCGATCCGCGTGTCGCGCAGGGCGATTGCGTGGCGGCCGAGCTCCAGGTCCCACGCGGCCACCGAGTCGCGGCCGCCTTCCCCGGAGCGGATCCGGGAGAGGAGGGCATTGCGCTGGGCCAGCGCGCGCGAATACTCGGCGCGGGTTCCGGCACGGGCCGGCCACAGGCCGGCGACCAGGCGGTCGACGTGGTCGCGGCGCGTTCCGGGAGAGCCCTTGATGAGCTCGAGGTCGTCGGGCAGGAAGACGCAGGCCAGGGGGCGGAACGGGACGTCGGCGAGCCGCTCGACCGTGCCGCCGTCGGCGGCCACGTGGCGCGGGGTGCCGGGCTCGAAGCCGACCGCCAGCTCGTGAACGCCGTCCCCGGCTTCCACGTCAAGCTCCACCCGGGCCGTGGACTGACCGAACCGGACGAACTCACGGCCGTTCGAGGTGCGGCACGAGCGGCCGGTACAGGCGAAGTAGAGAGCCTCGAGCAGGTTGGTCTTTCCCGCCCCGTTGGGCCCGTGGATGACGGTCAGGGTCGGGCCCAGGGACAGCTCCTCCCTTTCGTAGGAGCGAACGTCACGCAGGCGCAGCGTGCGCGCCGTCACCATCAGACGTTGAGGCGGATGGGCATGATCAGGTACAGGAACCCGCTTTCGTCGCCGGAGACGATTAGGCCCGGGCGCAGGGGGCTGATCAGCCGCAGGAGTACGTCCTCGGATTCGGCGCTCTCCAGCCCGGCGAGCAGGAACTCCGGGTTGAAGCCGATCTCCATTGGTTCGCCCGCGAACGGAACCGGCATCTTCTCGCTGGCCTCGCCGACGTCCGGGGTCTGCGCCGAGATGGTGAGCTCTCCCTCGGAGAAGTCGAGCCGCAGCGGTGCGTTCTTCTGGGCCAGGAGGGAGATCCGCCGGGCGGTGGCCAGGAGCTCCTCGGTCGGGATCCGGAGCTCGTGCTCGAACTCGTCGGGCAGCAGCTGCTGGAAGTTGGGGAACTGTCCTTCGATAAGCCGTGTGGACAGGGCGACGTCGCCGACCATGAAGACGGCCTGGTTTTCGCGCACGGCCACCGAGATGGTTTCCGTATCGTCACCGGCCAGCCGGGCCAGCTCCTCGAGAGCGCGGGCCGGGATATTGGCCTCGAAGGATTCGCTGATCTTCGAAGGGAGCGTGGTCTCCTTGATGCTCAGGCGATAGGAGTCGGTGGCGACCATCCGCAGCTTGTCGGCGTCGGCGGAGACCAGGACACCGGTCAGGATCGGGCGCGTCTCGTCGCGTGAAGCGGCGCGGGCCACGCGGGCGATGGTGGCTACGAACTCGGCCGCCGGCAGGGCCACTGCCTCGTCACCGGCCCTGTCGGGTAGCGGAGGAAAATCTTCGTTGCGCAGGGTGCGCAGGTGGAAGCGGGCGCTCCCGCCGACGATCTCCACGTCCTGCTCCTGACCGCGGTACTCGAGCGAAGCGGAATCACCGGGTAGCTGGCGGATTACGTCGAGGAGCAACCGGGCAGGAAGGACCACCGTTCCGTCCTGGCCTACTTCGCCGGCGAGGGGAACGCGTATGGAGAGCTCCTGGTCTGTAGCGCGCAGTTCGATGCTCCCGTCGGCCGCTTCGATCTGAACGCCAGCGAGCGCCTGGATGGCCGAGCGGGCTGAAGCAACCCGGGCGATGGTCTGGAGATGATCCAGGAGCTCCTCGGTCTTAACTGAAATCTTCATCTTTTTCCTTGGAAAGGCTTGTTGTATGTAGGGCTGTCAGTTGGAAAGTAGAGCGCTGCAGCGCCTTCAGCTGTGGGCTCTGAACGATTCGGGGGTGTCCGGATTCTGTCAGCAGTGCCGGTCACAGGGACCGACCTTCCGAGATAGCCACGAGGTTTGCTGACAGCATCCT
>CAIKSH010000072.1 GCA_903830015.1 uncultured Solirubrobacterales bacterium
ATCACGTTCTCGGCGAAGCCGTGGGCCCAGTCGCGGACCTCCTTCTGCTCGTCGGAGAGGGCGAGGTTGAAGGGCACCTCGTCGGCGGAGGCCGTTTCGTCGAGTTCGGTTTCGGGAAGCTGCTCGGTGTCGGTCATGCCGACAGCTTAACTGACCGCGTGGTCAGTTATTCGACGGCCGGTTCTTCGCCTGAGTCAGGGCCCGCGCTTGAGGAGCGGCCGTGGTCGACCCACCGGTAGTCGGTGTGGTCGGCCAGCTCGCTGACCGCAAAGGTGGAGAAGGCCAGCAGCTCGGCGCGGCTGAGCTCGGCCATGACGTCCCACACGGCCCCGGTGCCCTCGCGGTCCGAAAGGCCGCAGAGCGCGTCGAGCGCCGTGGCGGCCCGGGAGAGGGCCCGGTCGCGTTCGTGATCGGGACTCTCGGCGCGCAGGCTCTCGAGCGCGGCGGTGCGAATCATCGCCTCGATATCGGCCGGCTCCATGAAAATGCGTTCGTCCACGCAAATCAGGGTATTGGCGGCAGGAAACGGGGGATACGGCGTCGAATCAGTTGCGGCTATGAGCAGAACCGCCGCCACCTCCAGCAAGCAGCGCCGCGAGGCGCCGGGACACCAGGCCCTTTCGGCCTACATCGAGGCCCGCTTCGATGAGTTCTCCCGCTCCCAGAAAGACGTGGCGCAGTACATCGTCGACCACCTCGACGAGGTTGCCTTCCAGACCGCCGAGGAGCTCGCGCGCCGCGCCAATACCTCGAGCTCCACGGTTGTCCGCTTCTCGCAGGCGCTGGGCTTCGAGGGCTTTCCCGAGCTCCAGGCTTCGGCCCGCGAGGAGTACCGCCGGCGCGTGGCCAGTGGTGAAGAGGGCGGGGGCTCCTCGTCCGAGCCGCTCTTCGCCCTCGACCAGAACGAGTTTGAGACGGCGATCGTCGCCGATCACCTGAACGTCGAGGAGACCGCCCGCAAGGTCTCGCGGCGCGACGTGGAGGCGGCCATCGACGCCATCGCCGAGTCCCCGCGCGTCCTCGTCGTCGGAACCGACCAGATGGCCTTCTTTGCCAGCTACCTGCGACACCTCCTGATGCTCCTGGACATCGAGGCCGAGACGGTGGCCAGCCCCTCCCAGGAAGCGCTCGGGCGGCTCTCGCGGATCGACGAGGGCTCGCTGGTGATCGGGCTGGGCGCCGGGCGCCCCCACCCGCTGGTCATCCGGGCGATGAAGCTCGCCCGCCACCGCAAGGGCGGGACGATCGCCATCACCGACGCCACGCTCTCCGAGGTGGCCAAGCTCGCCCAGGTCCAGCTCTACTACTCGTCGAACTCGCCGGCCTACGTCCGCTCCCACACCGCGCTGCTGTCGCTGATCCAGGCCCTGGCCTACGGCGTCTACAGCCGCGATACCGAGCGTTACGCCGACCGGATCAAGGCCTTCCGCCTCAAGTAGGCGCGCAGCCTTTCTCCCGGATGGTCCGCCTTTGCGCGCGGGCCGTAGAATCAGCGCCATGCGTGACGAAGCAACCTTCCGGGTAAAGGCCGGCCTGGCCGAGATGCTTAAGGGCGGCGTGATCATGGACGTCGTCGACGCCGAGCAGGCCCGCATCGCCGAGGCCGCAGGAGCCTGCGCGGTCATGGCGCTCGAACGCGTGCCGTCGGACATCCGCCGCGACGGCGGAGTGGCCCGCATGAGCGACCCGGAGATGATCCGCGGCATCCAGGAAGCGGTGACCATTCCGGTGATGGCCAAGGCCCGGATCGGGCACTTCGCCGAGGCCCAGGTTCTCGAGGCGCTCGAGGTCGACTACATCGACGAGTCCGAGGTCCTGACGCCGGCCGACGAGGCCAACCACATCGACAAGTGGCCGTACAAGGTGCCGTTCGTCTGTGGCGCAACCAACCTCGGCGAGGCGCTCCGACGGATCTCCGAAGGCGCGGCGATGATCCGCTCCAAGGGGGAGGCCGGCACCGGCGACATCGTCGAGGCGGTGCGGCACCTGAGGACGATCAACGGGGAGATCAAGCGGCTCTCGACCCTCGACGACGCCGAGCTGGCCACCGCCGCCAAGGAGCACCGGGCTCCCTTCGAGCTCGTCCAGGCCGTGGCCCGCGAGGGGCGCCTGCCGGTCGTCCTGTTCTGCGCGGGCGGGATCGCCACTCCGGCCGACGCTTCGCTGGTGATGCAGCTGGGCGCCGAGGGGGTCTTCGTCGGTTCCGGGATCTTCAAGAGCGAGGATCCCGAGCGCCGCGGAGCCGCGATCGTTGAAGCCACAACCCACTACGCCGATCCGGAGCGTGTGCTCAGCGCTTCCGACGGCCTTGGCCAGGCGATGGATTCGCTGGAGGCCAGCAAGCTGGCCGAGGGCGAAGTGCTTAGCGCCCGGGGCTGGTGAGCGGCGGGCCGGTTGGGCCCGGCGTCAGGGCAGGCGTCCTGGCCCTCCAGGGCGACTTCGAAGCCCACGCCACGGTCCTGGCCTCGGTCGGCGCCGAACCGTCCGAGGTCCGCGTCCCGGCCGACCTGCTGGGGATCGACGCGCTGGTCGTTCCCGGGGGCGAGTCGACAACGATGATGCTCGGGGTCGAACGGGAAGGGCTCGCCGGACCGATGCGCGACTTTCACGCCAGCGGCAGGCCGATCTTCGGAACCTGCGCCGGAATGATCATCCTCGACCGTGAACACCTTGGTCTGCTGGACGTCGTCACGCGCCGCAATGCGTTCGGCCGCCAGGTCCACAGCTTCGAGTCCGACGTCGACATGGGCCTCGAGGGCGGCCCCCTGCGGGCCGTCTTCATCCGCGCTCCGTGGGTCGAGGAGGCCGGGCCCGGCGTGGAGGTGCTCGCCGAAGTGGACGGCCATCCGGTCGCCGTCCGGGAGGGTTCGATCACCGCGATCGCCTTCCACCCGGAGCTCGAGGGCGATGATCGTCTGCACCGGGACTTCGTTGAAGAGGCCGCGCGGGCGAAAGCCGGGGCGAGCGGCCGCTGAGCCCCCCGGTCCTGGTGAACGGGCGGGCAGCCGCCCGCGCCTCGATGGGTGGAGTCGAGCGGTGGGCCCGCGAACTGGCCCTGCGGCTCCCGGCCATCGCTCCGGGGCGTTACGCCGTCGAGCAGGTTCCCGGATGGCTGTCCGGCGCTGCGGGGCAGGCCTGGGAGCAGGCGGTGCTTCCCGTCGCGGCGCGTCGCCGGGGGGCGCGGCTGATCCTCAACCCGGCCAACCTGGCGCCGGTGGCCTTCAGCGGCAATGTCGTCGTCATCCACGATGCCGCGGCGCTCCGGGAGCCCGGCTGGTACTCGCCGGCCTACGCCCGCTGGCAGCGGACGGTCATGCCGCTCGTGGCCCGGCGGGCCCGCGCGATCGTCGTGCCCAGCGACTTCTCCCGCGACGAGGTCGTCGAGCTGCTCGGGGCCCGGCCCGAGGCGATCACGGTGATTCCGGGTGGGGTCGACGACCGCTTCGGTCCCGGGGTCGACCCCGAGCCGGCGCTGGCTGCGCTCGGGCTCGCGGCGCCCTACGTCCTGACCGTCGCCGGGCGAACCCCGCGCAAGAACCTTGCTGCCCTGGAGAAAGCCGCCATGGCGCTTCGCCAGGAGGGCATGGAGCTCGTCCTGGCCGGGGTCTCCCGCCGCGAGTTCGCCGAGGAGGCGACCGCCGGCCCGGTCCGTGCCCTGGGTCACGTGCCCGACGCCCTGCTGCCGGGGCTCTACGCAGGCGCCAGGGCCTTCGTCCTCCCCTCGCTTCACGAGGGCTTCGGCCTGACGGCGCTGGAGGCGATGAAGACCGGCCTCCCGGTCGTCGCCGGAGACGGGGGAGCGCTCCCCGAGCTCTGCGGCGACGCGGCGAGCTACGTCGACCCGCGCGACCCCGAAGCGATCTGCGCGGCAGTGCTGGCGGCGGCCGGGCAGGCCAAGCCGGATGCGGCCGGGTTGGAGCGGGCGGCCCTCTTCAGCTGGGAGCGGACCGCCGGCGAGGTTGACCGGCTGGTCGGCTCGCTCCTGGGCGACTAGGCGCAGGCAAAGCGGACTACGCCGTCGTCCTCTTCAGTGATGACGGCACCTTCGGCGATCAGCAGGTCGAGGTGCCCCAGCACCTCGGAGAGCGTGAGGTAGGCCTGGGTCACGGCGACGTTGCCCCACATGCGCTCGGCTATCCCGTGCGCGGTGGCCGGTCCTTCCTCGAGCAGTCCACGGATCTTCCCTGCCCGGCGCTCGTGGAGCGCCCGGCGCTCGGCAATGAGCGCGCGGTAGTCGCGGAAGGCAGGCCCGTGGCCACCGAGGACGAGCTCGATCCCCTCCATCGCTTCGGTCTGCGCCAGTGAATCGAGGTAGATCTCGAGCTGGTGGGGCCGTTCGAGCGCCTCGTCGGGCGCGCTGCCGGGCAGTCCCCATTCGAGCCGGCGAGCGATCAGCGGGTTTGAGGAGACGTCGGCCAGGAGATGGTCGCCTCCGAGGAGGATGCCGGCGTCGCGGTCCAGGAAGACGGTGTCCGACGGCGAGTGGCCGGGTCGGACGAAAACCTCGAGCGTGCGCCCGGCAAACTCGAGGGAGGACTCGCCTGCGAGGAGCCGGTCTACCTGCACCGGCGCTCCCCAGCCCCGGAAGGATGAGGAGACGGCCTGGAGCGCCAGGCGCACGTCGTCGGGTATCCCGTGCCTGGCCATCACCCGCTCGGCGAAAGCGTCGTCGGCCGCCATCCACTCCGTATAGGAGCCGAGGCACTCCGCCAGACCCTCGATCGCCACGACCTCGGCGCCCGAGCGGCGCGCCAGGACCCCCGCGAGGCCTATGTGATCCATGTGCTGGTGGGTGAGCACGATCCGGCCGATGTCATCGACGCGGCGACCGAGCGCGGCCAGGCCGTCGACCAGCGCTTCCGCCGAGAGCCCGGAGTTCGGGCCGGTGTCTACGAGCGTCAGCGGATCGTCGTCGATCAGGTAGAGGTTGACCGGCCCAACCAGGAACGGGGTGGGAACCGGCAGGCAGAAGATCCCTGCTCCCTCGGCCTGCCGTGCCTCGGGAGAGCCCGGCTCCCAGCGGCCGCTCATCCGCGGATGAGGGCGAGGACCTCGTCGCGCCGGGTCTCCATGTCCTCCTCGGAGACCAGCGACTCGAGGCAGAGCCGCAGCAGCGGCTCGGTGTTGGAGGCCCGCACGTTGAAGTGCCAGTCGTCGAAGTCGACGCTCACCCCGTCGAGGCGGGTGATCTCCGCGCCCTGGGCCTCGTAGGTGGCCGCGATCTCCTCCATCTTCGCCTCGGCGTCGTCGACCTCGGAGTTGATCTCGCCGCTGATGAAGTAGGTGGACCGCAGCCCCTCGAGCATCTCGCTCAGCTTGCGTCCGGACTTGGAGATCTGCTCCAGCATCAGCAGGGCCGGCACGGTGCCCGAGTCGGCGCAGTAGAAGTCCCGGAAGTAGTAGTGGCCGGAGACCTCGCCCCCGAAGATCGCGTCCTCCTCGCGCATCCGGGTCTTGAAGAAGGCATGGCCGACGCGATTGGGCAGGGACCGACCGCCCAGGCGCTCGACGGTGTCCCGCACCGCGCGCGATGCGCGCACGTCGTACAGGACCATCGAGCCGGGCTCCTTCTCGAGCAGGTTCTCGGCGAGCAGCGTGGTCAGGAAGTCGCCGTCGACGAACCGGCCGGTGTCGTCGATGAAGAAGCAGCGGTCGGCGTCGCCGTCCCAGGCAATTCCCAGGTCGGCCCCGGTTTCCAGGACGCGGTCGATGATGAACTGCCGGTTCTCGGGGAGCAGGGGGTTTGGCTCGTGGTCGGGGAAGTTGCCGTCGGGAACGAAGTAGTTCTCGTCGAGGTCCAGCCCCAGGTACCGCAGGATCGGCCCGACCATGGGCCCGGCCATGCCGTTGCCGCCGTCGACGACGACCTTGAGCGGCTTGACCGCATCCGGATCGATGAATTCGAGCGCCGCCGCACCGAACGGGTTGTAGATCTTCTTGGTCTCCGACGTTCCGCCGCCGGGGGCCGGGCCGAGCCCGGCGTCGATCATCCGCCGGATCTCCTGGATGCCGCTGTCGCCCGACAGCGCGATCGCTCCCGCCTTCACCAGTTTGGCCCCGGTGTAGGCCTTGGGATTGTGCGAGGCGGTGCACATCAGCCCGCCGTCGAGCTCCCGGCTGCCGACGAGCCAGTAGAGCATCTCGGTTCCCACCTGCCCGACGTCGATCACGTGGGCGCCCTCGGACATGATTCCCTGCCGGTAGCGCTCGGCCAGGTCGGCGGCGGGCAGGCGCATGTCGTGTCCGAGGCCGATTCCCAGGTCGGCGGTGTCCTTGCCGGAGAGCTGGCCGATCACCTGCGTGAACGCCCGTCCGATCTCTTCGGCCAGGTCTCCGTCGATCTCGTCGCCGTAGATGCCGCGGATGTCGTAGGCCTTGAAGATCCCGGGGGGCGCGCTCATGGGCGCCCAGCCTAGCCAGAAGCGCAGGGCGCCAGCCGACGCTCCAGGCCGTCTCCTGCGAGCATCAGCGGCGATGGCCGCACCCTCCGACACGCCGGTGGCGATCCTCTGTGGCGGCCGTGGCACTCGGCTCCACGGCGACGGGGCGGTGCTGGCCAAGCCGATGGTCGAGATCGGCGGGACGCCGATCGTCTGGCACGTCGTGATGAGCTACTACGCGGCCGGCTTTCGCCGCTTCATCCTCCTGACCGGCTTCCTCGGCGACCAGGTCGCCGCCCTCGCCGAAGACGGCCCATGGCCCGGAGACGCATCGGTGCAGGCCGTGGACACCGGAGTGGACACGCCAACCGGCGGCCGGGTTGCCGCGCTCGAGCAGATCATCGCCGACGAGACGTTCTGTCTTACCTACGCCGACGGGCTTACCGACGCCGACCTCGGCGCTCTCCTGGCCGAGCACGAGAGCTCGGGTGCGGTCGTGACGCTCACGGTGGTACGCCCGCGCCTGCCGTTCGGAATCGTCGACGTCGCTACGGACGGGCTTGTCCGGGGCTTCTCCGAGAAGCCACAGGCATCGGAATGGGTCAACGGAGGATTCATGTGCGCCGGGCCAGGGCTCTTCGAAGCCCTCGACCGCAATGAGCCGCTCGAGGGGCGCCCGCTCGAGGAACTCGCCGCGGAGGGCAGAGTCCGTGCCAGCCGGCACGACGGGTTCTGGGCGTGTATGGACACCCACAAGGAGGCCTCGATGCTCAACGGGCTCTGGGAGAGCGGTGAGGCACCATGGCGCCGGTGGTAGGTCCTCCGTACGGCTCGTCGGTCTCCGGCCGCAAGGTCTTCCTGACCGGGGCGAACGGCTTGCTGGGGTCCTGGCTTGCCGGGCGCCTGCTCGACCTGGGTGCTGAGCTCACCGTCCTGCGGCGGGAGCCCCAGCCGACCAGCGCCCTGGCCCTGAGCGGCAACGAGGATCGCTGCCGTGTGGTCGATGGCGACCTCCTGGATGCGAGGCTGCTGGAGGAGGTCCTGGGCGATGGCTTCGACGTGGCCATCCACCTCGCCGCGCAGGCGATCGTAGGCGTGGCCCGCCAGTCGCCCCGGTCCACCTTTGAGGTAAACGTCGCCGGCACCTGGAACGTGCTGGAAGGAGCCCGGCTCGGCGGAGTGGGACGCGTCGTCGTGGCCTCCTCGGACAAGGCCTACGGCCCGAGCGAGGTCCTGCCGTACACCGAAGACCTCCCGCTGCGCGCGCAGTTTCCCTATGACGCATCGAAGGCCGCCGCCGACATGATCGCCCGCTCCTACTGGAACACGTATCGGCTCCCGGTGGCCGTCACCCGCCTGGCCAACCTCTACGGAGGGGGTGACCAGAATGCCTCCCGGCTGGTCCCCGAGGCCATGGCGGCCGTCCTGGAAGGCCGCCGCCCGGTGGTCCGGTCGGACGGCTCTCCGGAGCGTGACTACCTCTACGCCGAGGACGCGGCCGACGCCTATCTCGCGGTACTCGACCTGCTGGAGGCCGGCGAGGGGGCCGGCGAAGCGTTCAACGCCGGCAGCGGGGTGCCGCGGCGGGCGATCGACGTCGTGACCGAGATACTTCGCGTCGCCGGCTCCGACCTCGAGCCCGAGGTTCAGGGGACCGGCGTACCCGAGGGCGAGATCGAGCGCCAGGTGATCGACTCCGCCCGGCTGGAAGCGGCGACTGGATGGAAGGCCGCAACCTCGCTCGAGGACGGGCTGGCCCGGACCCTGGACTGGTACCGGGATCACCCGGAGGCGCTCGCGGCCTGAGGGGCCCTCGACGACGGGTTAATAAGATCTCGCCCCATGGCCGGCCATTCCAAGTGGGCGAGCATCAAGCACAAGAAGGCGGTCGTCGACTCGCGCCGCGGAAAGCTGTTCACCAAGCTCGGCCGCGCGATCACCGTCGCCGCGCGTGAGGGCGGTGGAGACCCGGACGGCAACCCATCGCTGGCGCTGGCGATCCAGAAGGCGCGCGACGCCTCAATGCCCAAGGACAACATTGAGCGCGCGATCGCCCGCGGCACCGGCGAGGGCGCCGACGCCGACGCGATCGAGGCCGTCACCTACGAGGGTTACGGGCCCGGAGGGGTCGCGCTCCTGATCGAGGCCCTTACCGACAACCGCAACCGGACGGGAGCCGAGGTCCGTCACGCCCTCACCAAGCACGGGGGCAGCCTCGGGGAGCCGGGCTCGGTGGCCTACCTCTTCGATCAGTGCGGGCTGATCAGCGTCGACGCCGACCGTCACTCCGAGGATGAGCTGCTGGTGGCCATCGACGCCGGCGCCACCGAGATCGACACCGACGAAGACTGCTTCGAGATCCTCACCGCCCCGGCCGACCTTGGAGCGGTGCGCGGGGCACTGGAGGAGGCCGGAATCGGTTTCGAGAGCGCCGAGCTGGTGCAGCGGCCCACCGTCCGCGTCGAGCTCGACGCCGGGGAGGCGGCCACCCTGATGCGGCTGATCGACGCGCTCGAAGAGAACGACGACGTCGGCGAGGTCCACGCCAACTTCGACATCGACGCCGAAGTGATGGAGAAGATCGCCGGATGAGTGAGGGGAGCGCGCCGCCGCGCCGGAGAATGAGTGCTTCGGCCCGGCGCGACACTCTCCTGGACTCCGCGGCAGAGGTCTTCGCGCGCTCGGGCTACAACGGCGCGTCGCTCGAGGAGATCGCCTCCTGCGCCGGCGTCTCCAAGGCCCTCATCTACGAGCACTTCGACTCCAAGCGCGAGCTCCACATCGAGCTCGTAAACCGCCAGGCCGCCGAGGTCTTCCGCCGGCTGGAAGAGGCGGCGCAGAGCGGCAGTACCGGCGAGGAGCGTCTGCGCCGCGGCGTCGACGCCTTCCTCTCGTACGTCGAAGAGAACCGCGACGCATGGCGGGCGGCCTTCCGCGATGCCACCGACGCCGAGACCGCCGAGGCGATCGCCGGGGTCCAGGCCCAGTCGGTCGCGGTGATCGCCGGGCTCATGGCCGGGGATCCGGACCGGCGCCAGCGCCCGTCGGGGCGGGCCGAATCGCAGGCCCTATTCCTGGAGCTTCACGCCCAGCTTCTGGCCGGAGCCGTCCAGGCGGTAGCCAACTGGTGGTACGACCATCCCGAGGTTCCCCGGACCGCGGTTACCGACCGGGTCATGGAGTTCTGCTGGATCGGCCTCGAGCGGGCCAGCGACGGCGTCGTCGCCTCTCCCAAGCGCCGGTAGCCGGAGCGCGCCCGGCAATCCGGGAGGCATCCGGCCCGGGGCGCAGAATCCCTTCCCGATGATCGTTATCGGGATCGACCCCGGGGTGGCCAACACCGGGTACGGAGTCGTGCGCCGCCGCGGCGGCCGGCTTGCCGCGCTCGACGGAGGCGTCATCGAAACCCGTCCCGAACGATCGCCCGAGCGCCGGCTGGCCGACATCTTTGCCGCCGTGGACGAGCTTGTCGTCCGTCACTCGCCCGACGCCTTTGCCCTCGAGGCCCTCTACTTCGGCCAGAACGTCAGGTCGGCGTTCTCGGTCGGGCAGGCGCGGGGGGTGGTCATGCTCGCCGCCGGCCGCCACGGGCTGGAGTGCCACGACTACACGCCTCAGCAGGTCAAGGGAGCCGTCTGCGGCTCGGGGCGCGCTCCCAAGGAGCAGGTGATCCGGATGGTCCAGTCGCTGCTCTCGCTGCCCGACCCGCCGACCCCGGACCACGCGGCCGACGCGCTGGCGGTGGCGATCTGCCACGCCAACCACGCCCCGAGGCGCAGCGCCGAGATCCGCGCCGCCCGCCTCAACCCCAGGACAACGGCGTGATCGCCTTCGTCTCCGGCGAGCTGGCCTGGCGTTCGGACGAGGAGGTGGTGATCCTTACCGCGGGGGGTGTCGGGTACCGCCTGGCCGTCTCCTCCCAGACTCTCGCTTCCCTGCCGGCGATCGGCGGCGAAGCCTCACTGCAGGCGCACCTGGTGAGCCGGGACGACTCGATCGAGCTGTTCGGGTTTGCCTCCGAGCCCGAGCGGGAGCTCTTCATGATGCTTCTCGGCGTCCAGGGAGTCGGCCCCAAGCTTGCCCTTGCCGTCCTGGGAGGAGGAAGCGCGCGTGAGCTGACCGCGGCGCTTGCCGCCGGCGACCGTGCCCGGCTCCAGGCCGTGCCCGGGGTCGGCAAGCGGACCGCCGAGCGGATCGTCATGGAGCTGCGGGAGAAGGTCGGCGGGCTCGAGGGGGCCGACGACGAGATAACGGTAAGCCGTTCTTCCGACCCGCGGCTGATCGCCCGGGACGGCCTCGTAGAGCTCGGGTTCAGCATCCAGGAGGCCGACTCGCTCACCGGCGGCGCCGACGGCAGCAGCGCCGAGGAGATTCTCCAGAACGCGCTGCGGGCGGCCAAGAGCTGATGGAGGAGCCGGAGGAGCCCCCGCGGATCCAGACGCCCGGCGTGCTGGTGGACGAGGAGGAGGTCGAGCTGACCCTCCGGCCGGCAACGCTGGACGAGTTCGTCGGCCAGGAGGTCGTCCGGGACCAGCTCGCGGTGGCCCTCGAGGCGGCACGAGGCCGCAGCGAGCCTCTCGAACACGTGCTGCTTGCCGGGCCGCCCGGCCTCGGGAAGACCTCCCTGGCGCAGATCGTCGCGCGCGAGCTTGGCGCCCCGTTCGTCCAGTCGGCCGGGCCGGCGCTGGAGAAGAAAGGGGATATCGCATCGCTGCTCACGGCCCTGGAGCCCGGCTCGGTCTTCTTCGTCGACGAGATCCACCGGCTCAACCGTGCCATCGAGGAGACCTTCTACCCGGCGATGGAGGACCGACGGCTCCCCATCACCATCGGCCAGGGGCCCGGAGCGCGCGTGGTGACGCTCGAGCTGCCGCCGTTCACCATGATCGGGGCGACCACCCGCGCCGGACTGCTTTCCACGCCGCTGCGAGACCGGTTCGGGCTGCAGTACCGGCTCGAAAGCTACGAGCCGGGCGAGCTGGCGGCGATCGTCACCCGCTCGGCGGCGATCCTCGAGATCGAGCTCGAGCCGACCGGGGCCGAGGTGATCGCTTCGCGCAGCCGGGGTACGCCGCGCGTGGCCAACCGCCTGCTGCGGCGCGTACGCGACTGGGCGCAGGTTCGGGGGTCGGGTGAGATCGACGCCGACGCGGCGAACGCAGCCCTGGAGATGCTCCACGTCGACGAGCTGGGCCTCGACCGGCTCGACCGCGAGATCCTCGGCGCGCTCTGCTCGGACTTCGCCGGACGGCCGGTGGGACTCTCGACGCTGTCGGTGGCGGTAGGGGAGGAACCGACCACCATCGAGGAGGTCTATGAGCCCTACCTGCTGCAGTGCGGCCTGCTCGCGCGCACGCCAAGGGGCCGGGTAGCGACCGATCGGGCCTACGAGCACATGGGCCTCGAGCCACCCGGCGACCGCTCCCTGTTCTGAGCCCAATCCCATGGCCCTACCCTGTGTGGCCGGCCATGGCGCACCACTTCATCTGCCCTAACTGCGGAAACCGATCGGCGGCCACCGACCGCAACGCCGGCTTCCGCACGGAGCCGAAGGGCTGTAGCGAGTGCGGGTTCGGCTTCCTCTTCGAACTGCTCGACGACTACTACCCGGCCCCCGACGCGGCGTTTTTCGTCTGCGACCGCGGCGGACGGGTCCTGGCCTGCGGTCGCGGGGCCTTCGAGCTCACCGGCCTGGATGACGAGCGGGTGATCGGGCGCCCGGTGGCCGACGTGCTCGGCCTGAATTTCGAGGGCGAGCAGGCCGACCCGGTCGACACGGTGCTCGAGTGGGGCGTACGGGCCCTCGACCGCCCGGTCGAGGTCCGCGCCGAGAACGACCTGCCGGCACGGGCGACCGCCGACCTCTTTCCTGCCTATGACGACGACGGTGGACTGCTGCTCGTCCTCACTCCCGACAAGTAGGCTGGGCGGCCGATGTCCGACCGGCGGCGCAACCTCTTCGTCCTGCTCTTCATCGCCGGCCTGCTGGCGGCATCGGTCTTCGTCATCCTCTCGATGCCCACCAAGCTCGGGCTCGACCTCCGGGGCGGGGTTTCGCTGGTCTACCAGGCCAAGCCGACCAAGCAGTCGCAGGTAACCGGGGAGGCGGTCGACCGGACGATCGAGATCATGCGCCAGCGGATCGACGCCTTCGGCGTCGCCGAGCCGGAGATCCAGCGCACGGGCGAGGACCAGATCGACGTCTCGCTGCCTGACGTCACCAACGCCGACCAGGCCGCCTCGCAGGTCGGCAAGACCGCCCAGCTCTACTTCTACGACTGGGAGGCCAACGTCCTGGGGCCGGACTGCAAGCCCGATCCCCAGAACGCGGAGGTCACCGGGGGCCAGGCCTCCGGCTCGGGGGCGGGGGCCCTCACCCGTTACGAGGCGGTCAAGCGGGCCGCCAGGTGCCCGGCCGACAAGAGCGGCAAGGCCACCACCAACGGCCAGTACTTCCTGGTCAACAACGCCGACAAGACCGTCCTGGCCGGGCCACAGGAGAGCGAGGCCGACCTCAACCAGGAGATCGAGGACAAGAAGATCAAGACCGGCGCGGATACCGAGGTGGTCAAGACCTCCTCGGGCGCCCTGGTGGTCAGGGCCGAGGAGGGCAAGAACGGCAAACCGTCAGCGCTCTACTACGTGCTTCGCGACGAGCCCGCGCTCGGTGGTACCGACATCAAGGACCCCAAGCAGAACTTCAGCGGCGGCCCGGGAGGCACCGGCGCACCGAGCGTGACGTTCGACTTCACCGACAAGGGGCGCGGGACCTGGGAGAAGACGACCCGGGAGATCGCCCAGCGAGGCCAGGAGAACTTCTTCGGCGGCAACCCCCAGGAGAACTTCCAGCATTTCGCCATCGTCCTCGACGACGAGCTGATCTCCGCCCCGTATATCGACTTCCAGCAGAACCCGGACGGCATCAGCGGCGCTACCGGCTCGGAGATCTCCGGCGGGTTCACCATCCAGACCGCCCAGGAGCTGGCCAATCTCCTCAAGACCGGCGCCCTGCCGATCAAGCTCGAGCTGATCTCATCGTCCTCGGTGTCGGCAACCCTCGGCCGTCAGGCGCTCAACCAGGGAGTCGTCGCCGGCCTCGCGGGCCTGGCGCTGGTCTCCCTCTTCCTGCTCCTCTTCTACCGCGTCCTGGGCCTGATCGCGATCGGGGCGCTCGGCGTCTACGCGATCTTCATGTTCGCCCTGGTGAAGCTGATCCCGATCACGCTCACCCTTCCGGGAATTGCGGGATTGATCCTGACTATCGGGGTGGCGGCCGACGCCAACATCGTCATCTTCGAACGGGTAAAGGAAGAGATACGACACGGCCGCGCCGTGCCGGCGGCGATCAAGCAGGGCTACCGCAAGGGCCTGACGGCGATCATCGACGCCAACGTCGTCACCTTCATGGTCGCGTTCATTCTCTTCATGCTCGCCACGGCCGGCGTCAAGGGGTTCGCCTTCACGCTCGGCGTGGGAACCATCGTCTCGTTCCTGACCGCCGTCCTGCTCACCCAGGCAATCCTCGGCACCCTCTCGCAGAGCCGCCTGGTCAACAGCACGAGTGCCCTGGGCGCCCAGTCGACCCGGCAGCGGTTCCGCTGGAACTTCATGGGGCATTCGAAGTTCTTCTTTGCCTTCTCCGGCCTGATTCTCGTGGTCGGGGCGCTGGCGATGGGAGCCAAGGGGCTGAACCTGGGGATCGACTTCACGTCCGGCACCCGGGTCGTCGCCGAGCTGCAGAAGCCGGCGACCGAGTCGGAGCTGCGCCAGACGATCGCGCCGCTCGGCCTCGGGGCGGCAAAGATCCAGAAGCTGAGCGGCACGGGAGTCCCGGCCGACCGCGCCTACCAGATCTCCGGCGAGACCCTGAAGCCGGCCGAACGGGTCAGGGTCGAGGACGCCCTGGACCGAAAATACGGCGGCACCTTCAGCTTCGAGACGATCGGGCCGACCTTTGGAAACACGGTCGCTACGAGCGCGATCATTGCCATCATTGCCTCGCTGATCGTGATCAGCTCGTATATCGCGCTGCGCTTCGAATGGAGATACGCGGTACCGGTCCTGATCGCCCTGATGCACGACATCCTGATTACGGCCGGCGTCTACGCCCTGGTCGGTTTCGAGGTGAACACGGCGACGGTTGCCGCCCTGCTGACCATCCTTGGCTACTCGCTATACGACACGATCATCGTCTTCGACCGCGTGCGGGAGAACGTCCCGCGAATGCCCCGGGCCACCTTCTCCCAGATCCTCAACCGGTCGATGAGCGAGGTGCTGATGCGCTCACTGGCCACTTCGCTCTGCACCCTGCTGCCGATCGTCGCCCTCTTGCTCTTCGGCGGGGACACGCTCCAGTCGTTCGCCTTCGCGCTGACCATCGGCGTCCTTTCCGGCACCTACTCGTCGATCTTTATCGCCACCCCGGTGCTCATGTACTGGAAGGAGGGCGAGCCGGTCTGGCGCGCCCGCCGCGCCCGGGTCGCGGAGGCCAACGGAGGGGTCGTTCCGGCCTACGCGACCGCTGCGGGCGGCGCGGCTACCGAGGTTGAGCCGGAGCCGGCCAAGCGCTCCCGCCGGCGCCTCACGGAGCCTGAAGATCCGGAACGCTCGGTCAGCAAGGAAGAGTTCGACGAGATGGTCCGCGAGGTTGAGTCCGACCCCGCCGCGGTCGCCGTCGAGGAGAGCGAGGATCCACCGGCCGATGAGGCGACCAACGAGGCGGCCGATCTCTCCCCGGAGGAGGTCGTCTTCGAGGAGGACGTGCGGCCGGCCAAGCCGTCGCGCCGCCAGGGCAAGCGAAAGCACGGGAGGCGCTGATGGGACTTTTGGCCTGGGTGACGATGGGTCTGGCGATCTGGCACTTCGCCATCTTCCTGCCCGACCGCTTCTTCGGCGGCATCGTCGGAAGCTTCCTGTTCGCCCTCGTGGGAGCCGCGCTGTTCGGGCTGGTGATCAGCGGTTTCACCGTGCCGGGGAACAGCGAGGTGACGATCCTCACTGCGCTCGAGGGAATTCCCGGCGCGCTCATCGGGATCGGCCTCGCCTACCTGATCGGCGTTCGCCGGGGCAATCCGCCGCTCGAGCTCTAGGGCGGTTCCGTCGCCCGCGGGGCTTAGTTTCTGGCGGTGCACAGCGCCGCCTTCACCGTCGCCGACGCCCCCTTTGCGGAGGTCTACCGCCTCACCAGCGAGCTCGGGCTCGACAGCCTGGCCGCCCAGACGCTGGTGCGCCGCGGCCTCTCTGACCCACAGGACGCCAGGCGGTTTCTCGCCGCCGACGAGGAGCACGACCCGTCGGCATTCCGGGGTATCGAGCTGGCCTGTGAGGCGATCGAGCGGCACGCCCAGCGGGGGTCGCCGATCCTCGTCCACGGCGACTACGACGCCGACGGCGTCTGCTCGACGGCGATCCTTGTCTCAACCCTGCGGGCCATGGGTGCCGAGGTTCGCTGGTTCATTCCCGGGCGTCGCGAGGACGGCTACGGGCTTTCCCGGGCAACCATCGAAAGGGCGGCTGAGAGCGGCGTCGGGCTGATCGTCACCGCCGACTGCGGGATCACCTCGGTGGATGAGGTCCACGCAGCCCGGGAGGCGGGGATCGACGTAGTGGTAACCGATCATCACCGGCCGCGGGCCGACGGGGCCCTGCCGGACTGCCCGATCGTCCATCCGGTGGTGAGCGGTTACCCGTTCGGGGAGCTCTGCGCGGCCGCGGTCGCCCACAAGCTCGCCGTCGAGCTGCGCCGTCGCAACGGGCTTGGCGACCCGGAGCACGGGGACCTCGACCTGGTGGCCATCGCCACGATCGCCGACTGCGTCCCGCTCGTCGGCGAGAACCGGCGGCTGGTCGCCGAGGGGCTCATCCAGCTCGGGCAGACCGGCCGGCCCGGGCTGCGGGCCCTGATGCGGGTCTCCCAGGCCGATCCGTCGGCCGTCGACGAGCAGACGGTGGGCTTTCGCCTGGCGCCCCGGCTCAATGCCGCGGGCCGCGTGGAGCGGGCCGACGGCGCGGTCGAGCTTCTGCTCAGCGACGATCCCGAAATCGCCGAGCGGTGCGCGCTCGAGCTGGACCGGCTCAATGCCGAGCGGCGCCACATCGAGACCCGGATCCGCTTCGAGGCCGAGTCCCAGATCGCCGCTGCCGGCCCCCAGCCGGGTTACGTGCTCGCATCCCCCGACTGGCATCCCGGCGTGATCGGGATCAGCGCCTCGCGGCTGAGCGAGAGGCATGGACGACCGGTCGTGCTGGTCGCGCTCGACGGCGAGTCGGGAACCGGGTCGGGCAGGTCGATCCCCGGCTTCAACCTGCTGGCGGCGCTTGACCGCTGCGCCGGGACGCTCGAGCGCCACGGCGGCCACGCCGCCGCCGCGGGCTGCACCGTGGCCACCGACCGCCTGGAGGAGTTCCGTTCGGCCTTCGTCGATATTTGCCGGGAGGTCCTCGGCGACGAGCCGCCCGTGCCGGAGCTGGCCATCGACGCCGTCGCCGCCCCGGGAGCGATGAACCTCGACAGTGCGGGCGCCCTCCAGGCCCTGGCGCCCTTCGGCGCCGGCCACGAAAGACCGCGGATCCTCCTGCGCGGCGTTAGCGCGGAATCCGGGCGAGCGATGGGGGAGGGAAGGCATATCCGGTGCACGCTGCGGGCCGGCGGCCGCCGGGCCTCTGCGGTGGCCTTCGGGACCCCGGCCCTCCCGGGCTTCGCCGATGAGCCGGTCGACGTGGCCTGCACCCTCGAGGTCAACCGCTGGAAGGGGCGCGAGGAGCCGCGGGTGCTGATCGAAGCAATGGCGCCAGCCAGCCTGGGGCCAGCCAGGGTCGTCGGAGAGCCCGACGATGACGCCCAGGCCCTCGCCGAGACGATTCTGGAGTTTGGTTCCGGCGAGCCCCCGACCGAGCTGCCGGAAGGAGCCCGGCGGGTGATGGACCGCCAGGACGAAGACCCGCTCGCCGTCATCGCTGCGCTGGCGGCCGGCGGCGCGCCGGTGGCCGTCGTTACCCGGGACGCCCATCGGCTGCGCCGGCGGCTGGGCGGCATGGCCGTGGGGGCCTGTCTCGCCTCGTGGGGCGCCTGGCGCTCCGAGCATTCGCTGCTCGACGGCTTCGAGCACGTGGTGGTCGTCGACCCACCGCTGGGCCCCCGGGACCGGGCGCTCCTGGAGACCGGGGGGGAAGGGCAATTCAGCCATCTCGCCTGGGGCCAGGCTGAGCTACGCTCAACCCTGGATGAGCTGCAGCGCGAACACGACCTTCGTGCCGCGATGGTCGCCGTATACCGGGCCGCAACGCTGCGACCCGACGCTCCGGCGTCCGAGATCCTCCTCGCCGGCGACCCGGAGAGGCCGGCCGAGCTGGCGGCGCTCATCGCCAACGTCTTTGCCGAGCTCGGGATCGCCGAGCTGGCGGCCGATGGGCGGCTCGTCATGCAGGAGGGGGCCAGCGCCGACCTGGAGCGCTCTGAGCTTGGGCGCCGCCATGCCGAGAGCGTCGAGGAGCGCCTTCGATGGCTGAGCGCACCACGATCGCTGGCGGCCTGACCGCCGACGGCAGCGCTCCCGAGCCGGAGCTGGCTGAGCTCTTCGAGGTTGCCGCGACCAGCGCCGTCGTCCAGGGCGACCGGCCGGAGATCGACCCCGACCTGGTCACCGCTGCTTACCGGTTTGCCCAGGAGCAGCATGCCGAGCAGCGGCGGCGCTCCGGCGAGCGGTTCATCTCGCATCCGCTGAGCGTCGCGAGGATCTGTGCCGGCCTCGGGCTGGACACCGAGACGTTGATGGCCGCACTCCTGCACGACACGGTCGAGGACACGTCGGTGACCCTCGACGAGATCCGGGAGCGTTTCGGCGATGAGGTCGCCGGACTGGTTGACGGGCTGACCAAGATCGATTCGCTCACCTTCAACTCCCGCGACGAGGCCCAGGCCGAGAACTACCGCAAGATGCTCGTCGCGATGGCCAGCGACATCCGGGTCATCATCATCAAGCTCGCCGACCGGCTTCACAACATGCGCACGATCGCCGCACTGCCCAAGCAGAAGCAGATCGAGAAGGCGCGCGAGACCCTGGAGATCTACGCCCCGCTGGCCCACCGCCTCGGGATTCACGCCGTCAAGTGGGAGCTCGAGGACCTGGCCTTCGCCGCGCTGCATCCCCGCAAGTACCAGGAGATCAAGGCGCTGGTGAGCCAGCAGCGCGACGACCGCGAGCGCTACGTGACCGAGGCAGGCGAGGAGCTGCGCAGCGAGCTCGAGCGGCTGGGCATCAGGGCCGACATCTCGGGCCGCGCCAAGCACTTCTACTCGATCTACTCGAAGATGACACGCAAGGGGCGTGAGTTCAACGAGATCTACGACCTCACCGCGATGCGGGTGCTCGTCGACTCGGTCAAGGACTGCTACGGGGCGGTCGGAGCGATCCACTCGCTCTGGAAGCCGCTGCCCGGGCGGTTCAAGGACATGATCGCCATGCCGAAGTTCAACCTCTACCAGTCGCTGCACACCACCGTGATCGGCCCGGCCGGCCGGCCGCTCGAGATCCAGATCCGCACGCACGAGATGCATCGCACCGCCGAATACGGCGTCGCGGCCCACTGGAGCTACAAGTCGAGCGCCTCCAACCCGAACGAGCTCGAGAAGGACGCGTGGCTGCGCTCGATGCTCGAGTGGCAGCAGGGGGTAAGCGACCCGGGTGAGTTCGTCGAGGACCTCAAGGGCGACCTTTTCGACCAGGAGGTGTTCGTCTTCACGCCGAAGGGGGAGGTCCGGTCGCTGGCCGCCGGGTCGACGCCCCTCGACTTCGCCTACACGATCCACACCGACCTCGGCCACCGCTGCGTTGGAGCGAAGGTCAACGGCCGGATCGTGCCCCTTGGCTACGAGCTTCGCTCCGGAGATCGGGTCGAGGTGCTCACCGGCCGGCGCGAGCGGGGCCCCTCCCGCGACTGGCTGGCCATGGTCAAGACCACCCGCGCCCGCAACAAGATCAAGCAGTGGTTCAAGGCCGAGGGCCGGGAAGACGCCGAGCGCAAGGGCCGCGAGCTCCTCCAGGCAGAGCTGCGCGACGCCGGCCTGCCCCCGCAGAAGATCACCGGCTCGCCCCTCCTGGCCAACGTCGTGCGCGAGATGGGCTTCCGGCGCACCGAGGACTTCTACGTGGCCCTGGGCGGAGCGAAGATCAGCCCCAAGGTCGTCACCACCAAGGTCCTGCAGAGCCTGAAGGAAGGCAAGGCGGCCGAAAGCGAGGAGCCCGAGGCCACCGGCGTCGCCCGGCCGGTCTCCCGCACGCCGCGGGCCACCTCCGAAGAGTTCGGCATCCACGTCGACGGCGTGGACAGCGTCATGCTGCGCCTTGCCCGTTGCTGCCACCCGGTGCCCGGCGACCCGATAGTCGGCTACGTATCGCTAGGGCGCGGGATAACCATCCACCGCGACGACTGCCGCAACGTCGCCGCGCTGCGCCGCGACCCCGACCGCTTCGTGACCGTCCGCTGGGAGGGTGAGCACGAAACCGCCTTCCAGGCCGAGATCCATATCGACGCCTGGGACCGGCACCGCCTGCTCGAGGACCTCACGCGCACGATTGCCGAGCAGGGCGTGAACATCGTGGAGGTCCGCTGTCTGGACCAGCGGCCGATGGTCAGCGACCGCTTCGTGGTCGAGGTGGGGGACACCATGACCCTCAAGACGACGATCGCCCGGCTGCGGCAGGTCGACGGGGTCTTCGACGCCTACCGCGTAACGCCGTCGGCCTGACGGACATCGACGACGGCCAGGGCACCGGGCAGCACCCCGAAGCTGGCCGCCTCGTAGCGGCCCACGAAATCCCCGTCGGCCTGGATCGCCATCGTCGCCCCCTCACCGGCCCTGACGGTGAGGCTCGCGACGTGGTCGAACCCCTCGATGCCGCGGTGGCGCTCGGCGGCCAGCCGGCGGCTGTAGAGGCGCAGCGCCACGGTGGGCAGCCCGGCGATGCCCTTGAGCAGCACCGCCGCCGACAGCCGTCCGTCGTCGAGGGCGACGTCGGGGCAGGCCTCTATCGGCCGGTCCCCGGCGTAGGTGTAGCTCGGGCCGTTCTGGACAAGGACCGTGATGCCACGAACGCTGTGCTCGCCGGAGCTCACGGTGATCTCCGGCGGACGGCGAAGGTAGCGACGGGCCGCGACCTGCCCCACGGTGGCCATGTAGTACCACTCGCGCCAGCGCGCCTTGCGCTCCGGCGTGGCCTCCACGATCTCGACCGTGTCGGCATCTATCCCCGCCCCGGCACAGAAAGCGAAGACCCGGTCGTTGACGGTCCCCAGGTCGACCCGGCGCGTGGGCACCGGGTCGTCGAGCCGCAGCAGCAGGGCGGTCGCCTCGACGATGTCCGCCGGGATGCCCAGCTGCTTGGCGTACACGTTCTGCGAGCCGCCCGGGAGCGGGTAGAGCGCGGTGTCGGTTCCGGCCAGCGCCCCGGCCGCCTCGTTGACCGTCCCGTCACCGCCGACGGTCACCACGAGATCGATGCCGTCCTGCACCGCCGCGCGGGCCAGGTCGGTGGCATGGCCGCTGTGGCTGGTGTCGGCGACGGTCACCCCGTAGCGGCTGGCCAGGGCGGCCAGCACGAGACCCCGAAGCTCGCGGTCCACCGCGCTGGCGTGCGGGTTGACGATGGCCAGCAGGCGCGTGGCGCTCCCGCCGGATTCGCGGCGCTGGCGCACGGCTGGCGCCTAGAGGATGCCCCGGCGCCGGAACGCCCAGAGCATTCCGCCAAGCAGGACGACCATCGCGCCGACGATCAGCCAGAAGCCTTCCACCTGTCCCTGCCCGGGCACGTGGACGTTCATGCCGAAGATGCTGGCGATCAGGGTAAGCGGCAGGAGGATCACGCTGAACGCGGTCAGGATGCGAAGGATGTTGTTTAGCTGGTGGGAGAGGACCGACTCGTTGGTCTCCTCGAGGGCCTCGACGACCTCCTTGAAGTTCTCGAGCATGTCCCAGACCCGCTCGGAGGCGTCGTTGATGTCGTCGAAGTACATCTCAAGGTCGTCGGCGATATAGCGGCTTGTCGTGCGCTCGAGATCCACCAGGGCGGGCCGCATCGGCCGCACGATGGTGCGGAAGTTGATGACCTCCTGCTTGGCCGTGAAGAGCTCCCGTACCACCTCGTTCGAGCGCCCCTCGAAGACTCCGTCCTCCAGCGCCTCGAGCTTCGCGCCGATCTTGCGCAGCATCGGAAACGAGGCGTCGACCGAGTCGTCGACGATCCGGTAAAGCAGGTAGCCGGCCCCCTTCCCGAAGAGCTGGTCGCGAAACTCGCTGTCGTTACGGCAGCGCTCGAAGAGGTAGTCGAGTGCGGCGATCGGCCGGTTGGGGATCGTGATCACGTAGTCGGGGCCCACGAAGACGTCGAGCTCGGCCGCGTTGAGGCGTC
>CAIKSH010000073.1 GCA_903830015.1 uncultured Solirubrobacterales bacterium
CGACGGAAAGCAGGGCCTGTCGACCAGCCTTCAGCCCACCCTCAAGTGGCCAGATGCTCCCTCGGGCCAGAAGCGCTTTGAGGTCCTGGACCTGGCCGGCAGATCGATCTGGCGGGCCGACGTGGCCGGTGACAGCACCCGCGTTGATCCGGGCGTGCTCAAGCAGGGCGGCGCCTACCGCTGGCGGGCGAGCGGTTCGGGCAAGAGCTTCGACGGCGGCCTGGTCCGCATCGACATGCAGCGCGCCGGAGTCCAGGCGGCAACCCAGTTCGGGAACGTCATCGTCGGTGCGGTCACCGGCGAGGGAGCCTTTACGTGGGCGTCCCAGCGCCTGGGTTCGTCCTCGGGCCCTGTCGGCTTCACGCTCTCCTACCAGCCCTCCAACACGCAGCTTGCTCAGCCCCAGCCGGGGATCCCGGGGGCCTGGCAGCTCACCGCAGGCGGCGGCTCGCAGTGGAACCGGCTAAAGCTCCTGTCCGCGGACTGGGCCGAGCTGATCTCCACGGCCGGCGTGGCGGTGCCGTTCTCCCGGGGCAGCGGCGGCCTCTGGGTCGCGCAGCTGGGCACCGGCCAGGGCTGGCCGGCCGGCTCGGAGGTATCGCTCTCCCGTGCCGACGACGGCACCTGGTCGGCCACCGACCGCAACGGCGTCGTCACCCTCTTCCCCGCGCTCACCAAGGCCGGCAGCTCGGTCTACGCGCGCAAGGTCTGGGCCGCCAACGAGCCTTCGGTCCAGCAGGTGTTCGACGGTTCGGGGCGTCTGACCGGCCTGCAGGACCCGGTATCCGGCCGCTTTATCCGGTTCATCTACCGGGGCGTAAACGAGACCTCCGCCCTCAAGTGCGTGGAGCCCAAGGCAGCGCACATGCAGATCGCGCCGGCCGGCTACCTCTGCCTGACCAGCGGCTGGGAGCAGCCGGAGGGGCGGGCCGCGTCCACTGAGAACGCGGCCCCGCAGCGCAACCGCTTCTTCTACTCGACCTCCAGCAGCCGCCCGGCGATCACGCGGATCGTCGGCGACTCCCAGGCCGGCGCCCAGCTGAGCTCGGTTACCGATATCGCGTACGACGCGGTCGGGCGGATCAAGGCGCTGCGCTCGCCCCTGGCCACCCAGGCGGTCGCCGCAGGCATCCTCCCCGGCAAGCCCGCCGCGGACGACCCGAACGTCCTGACCACCGTCACCTACGACCGCGAGGGGCGGGTAACCCGCGTGACGCGGCCCGCCCCGCTCTCCTGCTGCGGGCGAACCGGCGAGCGTGCATGGCGCGGGTTCAAGTGGTCCGGGCCCGGGAGCGCCGAGGTATCCCAGGAGGTCAGCGGCCCCGGCTCGGGTCGCCTGGGGCAGACGATCTCGCAGGCGTCGACGATGTTCCCGACCCGAACCGTCGACAGCGCCGGCCGGTCGACGACGACCCAGTGGGACTCGCAGCTCGAGGCACCGACCCAGGTCGACTCACCGGGCGGTCTCAGGCAGGTGAACCGCTACGACGCCCTGGGCAACATGATCGAGCAGCGC
>CAIKSH010000074.1 GCA_903830015.1 uncultured Solirubrobacterales bacterium
AGCAGTCAGAATGGCGCGCGTGCGCCGCTTCCTGATCGTCGCCAACCCGGTCGCCGGCGGCGGTCGGGTGGCCAGGGAACTTCCCGCGGTTCGGCGGGAAATCGATCGCCTTGGCCTCGACGCCGAGATCTGCCTCACGCAGTCCATCGCGGATGTCTCCGGGCTTGTGGAGCGCGCCGGTACGGAGGGCCGGGTTCCGGTGGCCTTCTCCGGCGACGGGGTCGTCGGTGCGCTGGCGGCGGCAGCCTCGAGGCTTGCGGACCCGCTCTTCGGCGTTATTCCGGGCGGCACCGGCAACGATTTCTGCCGGCACATCGGAATTCCCGATGATGTCGTGCAGGCATGTTCGACCCTGGCCAACGGTGCCGAGCAGCCGGTCGATCTGGGCGAGGCCAACGGGGTCAGGTTCCTGGGCATCGCCAGCGCAGGGTTTGACTCCGAGGCCAACGAGGCGGCCAACCGGGCGCCGCGTTGGCTGGGGCCCCTGGTCTACACCTGGGGCGCTCTTGTAGCTCTCGCCCGGTGGAAGCCCGCCTCCTTCACCGTGGGAATCGACGGCAGGCAGTCGCAGTTCGAGGGCTGGTCGGTGGTCTGCGCCAACACGAGTGTCTACGGAGCCGGGATGTTCATCGCCCCTTCGGCGCGGACCGACGACGGCCTCTTCGACGTGGTCTGGACCTCCAGGACCGGCCGGCTGCGGTTCCTCGCGCTCTTCCCGAAGGTGTTCAAGGGAACCCACGTTGGCCTGGAGACCGTCCACCTCGAGCAGGGCCGCGAAGTTACCTTCGCCTCCAGCCGGCCGTTTGTCCTCTTTGCCGACGGAGATCCGATCACCGAGCTGCCGGCGCGGATCGGGATCGTCCCGTCCGCGGCCCGGGTCCTGGTTCCCGCATGAAGGGCCTGCGCGCCTCCCTGGCCAGCGGCGTGGCACGGCTCGTCGCCGCGGTGCTGCGGCTTGTCGGCCGGGGCGCGACCAGCCTGCCCGGTCGGGTGCTCCTCGCGCTCGATCCCGACGCGATCGCCGAACGCTCCCGGGCCCTTCCCGACGGGACGGTCGTGGTGTCGGCGACCAACGGAAAGACAACGACCTGCGCGATCCTCGCCGGGATGCTGGAGCTCGAGGGGCTGAGGCCGGTCCATAACCGTGCGGGAGCGAACATGGCCGGCGGCGTGGCCAGTGCGCTTCTCGGCGACAGGGGCGACATCGGGCTCTTCGAGGTCGATGAGTTCTGGCTCGACCGTCTCGCCGGCCAGCTGCGGCCCCGCGTGGCCGTGCTGGGGAACCTGTTCCGCGACCAGCTCGACCGGTATGGCGAACTCGACACCATCGTCTCGCGCTGGTCCCAGGTCGTCGCCTCGGGTGAGGTCGGACGGCTCGCCCTCAGCTCCGACGACCCGACGATCGCCGCCCTGGGTAACGGCGTCGACGACGTCCTGTACTTCGGGATCCGGGACGACAGCGTCGGCTCGCAGACGCCGCAGCACGCCTCCGAGCAGGCCTCCTGCCCGGTCTGCGGCGCGGGGCTCCGCTACCGCGCCTGGTATGTAGGCCATCTCGGCGATTACGCCTGCGGGTCCTGCAGCTGGTCGCGTCCACCGGCCCAGGTGACGGCCAGCGCCATCGAGCTGCGCGGCCTCGAAGGCTCGAGCTTCGATCTTGATCTCGATGGGCAGGTGGAGCGGGTCAGCATGCCGGTTCCCGGGCTCTACAACGTCTACAACGCCGTGGCGGCGGCCGCCGGCGCCTATGCCCTGGGCGTCTCAGCAACGTCGATCTGCCGGGCGATCGGCGAGACCTCCGCGGTCTTCGGCCGCGCCGAGACGGTCAGGGTGGGCCCGCGGGAGTGCTCGATCCTCCTGGTGAAGAACCCGGCCGGGGCCAACGAGGTCTTCCGGACGGTCGCCATGGAACCGGGCGGCCACGACATGCTCTTCGTGCTGAACGACCTGATCGCCGACGGACGCGACGTCAGCTGGATCTGGGACGCCGACTTCGAGGATCTCGCCGGCCAGGTAAACCACGCCACCTGCAGCGGCACGCGGGCCGTGGAGATGGCGCTTCGCCTCAAGTACGCCGGCGTGCCGCCGGAGTCGGTGACCGTCATTGAGCAGCTGCCCGACGCCCTGGCCGCC
>CAIKSH010000075.1 GCA_903830015.1 uncultured Solirubrobacterales bacterium
GTAAATCTACGGTGGCGCCGTGCGTTCCGCGCTTCTCGCAATTTGCGGCCTTCTGGCGGCCGTACCGGTTGCCGACGCCGGCGAGTACACCGTCTACGCCTGCCGCGCCGACGACGGCGCGCGAAACAACAGCTGGCGCGCCTCGAGTAGTTCTGGCCATCTTGCCGCCTATTCCGATGGCTGCAGCTCGGGCGGAGGCGGGCTTGTGGCCCGTGCCGGTGTCGAACCGTCCGGCTCCTTCGCACCGGCATTCGCCTCGGCGACCTGGCGGTTCGACGCTCCGGCCGGAAGCTCGGTCTCCCAGGTGGCCCTGTCCGGCCGCTTTTACCGGGCTCCGGGCGCCCGCTGGGGAGTCGGGCTGAGCGACCAGAGCGGCAATTACCTCCTGGGCGGCATATCGGGTGACGCCATGGCCTGGGAGAGCGGCGGTTATGCGGGCCTCGTAGCCCCGGCCAGTACCACGCTCTACTTCGGGGTCCTGTGCGCCGACGGCTCCGGGTGCCCCACCACCTCGACCGGCCAGAGCGCCTGGGGCTACGCGCGGGCCCGAGCCGACCTCTACGGGGTGAGGGTCCGTGTGAGCGAGGCGGCCGGCCCCTCGATCGGTTCGGTACGGGGGTCGCTGGTCGGCGGCAGCTGGGTCGGCGGGACGGCGAGCATCGGCTTCGACGCCGGCGATCCGGTTGGCGTGGCCCGGCAGTCGCTGGCCGTATCGGAGGTATCCCGCTCCGATCCCAAGGCGTGCGACTACACGCTCCCCGCTCCCTGCCCCACCTCCACGGGTACCGATTACGGAATCGACACCCGATCCATTCCGGACGGCACCCAGGCCGTCTCGCTGGCGGCCACCGACACCGCCGGCAACACCTCCACATGGAGCGGCACCGCCTACGTCGACAACAACGCGCCTGGTGCTCCCTCGCAGCCCACTCTCCAAGGTCGGCCCGCCTCCGAGTGGCGGGCGACCAGCGGGTTCACCCTCGGCTATGACAACCCGTCCAGGTCCGGTGGCGCGCCGCTCAACTCACACGACGTCCAGACCTGCCCCGCCGACGCTTCCGGGACGGTTGACACGACAGCCTGCACGCTGGAGAGCCTGCCGGCAGCACCCGGCACCGACACCGTCTCACTCCCCCGGCCCGGGCGGTTTCGCGTCCGGGTACGGGTAAACGACGCCCTCTACGCCGGAGCCTGGAGCGCCTGGTCGGAGGTGCTCCGGTTCGACGACGCTGTCCCGACGACCCCTTCCGTCGTCTTCCCCACGGCGTGGGTCAACGCCGCCTCGGCCAGCGGTGGCCTCTTCATGTCGGTCAGCGCCGCGAAGGCACCGGTATCCGGAATCCGCAGTTTCATCGTGAGCGGGCTGCCCGACGGAGAGCGGACAGTCGAGGCAGCGTCGCCGGGGTCGGCCCTTCTGCCCTTCACCTTCCTGCCCGAGGGCCCCAGCTCGATCACCGTCCGGGCGGTAAGCGGATCGGGCCTGGCTACCGATCCCTCCCAGGCTGCCGCCGGCGTCATCAGGAAGGACACCGTCCCACCGGGCCTGGTCGTGAGCGGGGCTCCGGCGGCCGGGGCGACGGTCGCCTACGACGTGACGCTTACCGCGATCGGGTCAGACCAGGTCTCCGGCATGGCCCCGGCCCCTGTCGACCGACCCGTCACCGACGGCGCCTTCGTCTCGTTCGCCGCGCCGGGCGGAGCGCCAACCCGGTTTCCTGGCGCGGACGGTCGGCTGACTCCGGGAGACGGCGCCAGGTCCTTTGCCATAACGGCAACCGACCTGGCGGGAAACGAGAGCCCTGCTACACGGGTCAGCTACACGCAGGATACGCGCGTGCCAACCGGCGGCCTGCTCCCGGCGCCTGCCGAATCGCCGTCCTCGATCCGGTTCGCGGTCAGCGAGAACTGTGCCGGCAACACCGTCGTTGAGATCTCGACCGCTCCCGGCGAGTGGGAGGATCTCCCGACGACGCTGGCCGACGGCGTCGCTTCGTCCCGGGTGCCGCCGGCGGTCTGGGACTCTGAGACTCCCTACACGCTTCGGGCCGCCATTACCGACTGTGCCGGCAACCAGGCTGTCCTTGACCGCTGGGCGGCGGGGCCCCTCCAGGGCGAGCCGATCGGCCAGCTGACTCCGCCCCGACGGACGGCGACCAGCGCCCGCGCCGAGCTCGGCAAGCCCGGCCGAGGGGCTCGCGCCTCGTCGGCCACCCGGACGGTGAGCGGAACCGTGCGCACCGCCGACGGAAAGCCGCTCGCGGGCGCACGGGTCCTCATCGAAAGCCAGCCGCGCGCCACCGGCCAGCAGTGGAGGACGCTGGCCGAGGAGACCACGTCGCGAACGGGATACGTCAGCCACGCCGTGACCAGCACGCACTCGGAGCTGCTCAGGATCGCCGTGGTCCGGACCGACCTGATCGCCCCCTCGTTCTCCAATGTCCTCAGGACGACGGTCAAGGCGGCCAGTTCCATTTCGGCCAGGCCGGCGAGGCTGCGCAACGGGCGGAGGGTGACCCTTTCCGGCCGCCTGCGCGGGGGCTTGGTGCCCAACCGGTTCGAGGTCTCGCTCTTCGGTCAGGCCCCGGGATCGCGCCGCTGGGTTCCCGTGCGCACGCCGGTGCCCGTGAGCCGGTCGGGTAGCTGGAAGGCCTCATACCGGTTCACCCGAACCCGCGTACGCAGCCGCTACCGCTTCCGCCTGCGGATCCCGGGTCGTCCCGACTACCCCTTCTCCGCCGGTTACAGCCCCGTCCGAACGGTCACCGTCCTTCCCTAGCGGTCCTCTCCATCCGGTGGGCGCCCTCGAAAGCCCCAAAATGCGGAAATCGCTGGTAGGGTCGCCAGCGTCAATCGCATCCCAGGGAGGGAACTTCAGATGAACACCAGGATCTTCAAGGCGCCGCTTGCTTTCGCGGCCGTCGCCGTAGCCGTAACCGCGCTCGCCGCCTGCGGCAGCGACTCGTCCTCGACCGACACTTCGACGTCGGCCTCAGACAGCATCACCGCAACCAAGGACGATGCCATCGCCAAGCAGGTTCCGGCGAAGTACGCCGACAAGGGGAGCCTCTCGGTCGCCTCCGACGCTTCGTATCCGCCGATGGAGTTCATCAAGGAGGGCACGAACGAGATCATCGGGGCCGACCCGGACCTCGCAACCGCCCTGGGCCAGGTCATGGGCATCAAGCTCAACCTCTCCAACGTGCCGTTCGACTCGATCCTTGCCGGTATCGAGGCCGACAAGTACGACCTGGGCATGTCTTCCTTCACCGACACCAAGGAGCGCGAGCAGCAGGTCGACTTCGTCACCTACCTGACCGCCGGTACCTCCTTCTTCGACAAGGCATCCGCGCCGAGTGGCGTAAACAGCCTTGCCGACCTCTGCGGTAAGAAGGTTGCGGTGCAGAAGGGCACGACCCAGGCCGATGACGCCGCCGCGCAGAGCAAGAAGTGCGTGAAGGACGGCAAGGCCAAGGTCGACCTCCTGGTCTTCCCCGACCAGAACGGCGCCAACAACGCCCTGATCAGCGGCCGGGCCCAGGTAGGCATGGCCGACTCTCCGGTCGCCGCCTACCAGGTTCAGAAGACCAAGGGCGAACTGAAGCTGACCGGCGAGGACTACGGCGAGGCGCCCTACGGGATCGCCACGCCGAAGGACAGCGGGCTCGCCGAGCCGATCCTGGCCGCCCTCAACAAGCTGATCGAAGGTGGCCAGTACGAGGCCATCCTCAAGAAGTGGGGCCTGGAGAACGGCGCCATCTCAGACCCGAAGATCAACGGGGCGATCGACTGATCAACCACCCCACCTGTGAGCACGGATGTCCACAGGTGAATCCTTGAGTTCCGCGCCGGCGCCCGACGCCGGCGCGGACATCAAGGCCGTCCCGGTACGCCGGCCCGGCCGCATCGTTGCCGCGATCCTGATCGCGGTCCTTGCTGCGGCCGCGATCAGCTCGGTCGTCCAGAACCCGCGCTTCCAGTGGGGCACGGTCGGCGAGTTCCTCTTCGCCCCCACCGTCGTCTCGGGGGCGCTCAAGACGCTGGAGCTGACGGCGATCTCGATGGTCGTCGGGATCGTGCTCGGAATCATCCTGGCCATCATGCGGCTCTCGCCCAACCCCCTGGTGGCCGGGGCAAGCGGCTTCTACATCTGGCTTTTCCGCGGCACGCCGGTGCTCGTCCAGATCCTTTTCTGGAGCTTCATCGCCGCCCTCTACCCCGACATCAGCGTCGGGATCCCCTTTACGGGAATCGAGTTCTTCTCGGTGAAGGCCAACGACATATTCCTCCCGTTCGTGGCCGCCGTCCTCGCGCTGGGCCTCAACGAGGGCGCCTACATGGCAGAGATCGTCCGGGCCGGCTTCGTATCGGTCGACGAGGGCCAGGAGGAGGCCGCCAAGGCGCTCGGGATGCGCCGCATGCAGACGATCCGCCGGATCATCCTTCCCCAGGCAATGCGGGTCATCATCCCGCCGACCGGCAACGAGGTGATCTCGATGCTGAAGACCACCTCGCTGGTCGCCTTCGTCGCCTTCCCCGACCTTCTCTACGCGGTCACGGTGATCTACTCGCAGAACTTCAAGCAGATACCGCTCCTGATCGTGGCAAGCATCTGGTACCTCTTCTTCACCACGATCCTCTCGATCGGCCAGTACTTCATCGA
>CAIKSH010000076.1 GCA_903830015.1 uncultured Solirubrobacterales bacterium
ACGTGCTTGTAGGCGGCGAGGTGGAAGATCGCGTCGGGCCGGGCCCGCTCGATCTCCTCGAAGACCCGCGAGCGGTCACGCACGTCGCAGAGCACGTGCTCGTAGGGGACCGGCGAGGCGCCGGCGCGGTTTCGCATGTCGGCGGTGATCGCCGCCTCGTGGGTGTCGAGCAGCGTGACCTGCTCGGGGCGGATGCCGTCGAGCAGCGTGGCCAGGCGGCTGCCGATCGAGCCGCAGCCGCCGGTGATGAGGATCCGCCGGCCTCCGAACTTCTCCTGCAGCTCGAGGATCGCCGGCACCGGGTCGCGCTCGCCGACCACGGCCTGCCAGTCGAACGGCTCGTCGGCCACCGGCCGGCGGCGCGGCGCGGGCGGCTCGCCGGCCGGCCCAGACAGCGCCTCCTCGATCGCGCGGTAGCCGGCCTTCATGTTCGGCGACTTCGAATGGTCGGGCTCGTTGATCTCGGCGACGATGTAGGGAACGAGGTCGGCGAGCTGGCGGACTACCGGGTCGAGGTCGAGCTCGCCTTCGTCGTAGCTGAGCCCCTCCCCGAGCAGGCCGGAGGCGTTGGAGACGTGGGCGACGTCGCTGCGCGGGCCGAGCTCCTCGACGTAGCGCTCCAGCTCCAGGCCCTCGTCGCCGTCGAGCCCGAAGACGCCGGGGTAGGCGGCGGCGAAGTTTCGAAAGAGGGCGGCGTGGGAGGTGTCGAAGGTAAAGCCCAGCTCGGGGATGGCGTCGCCCCACCGAAGGAGGTCCTGCCAGTGGCCGCCGATGGGGGAGAGGAAGAAGCCGCCCTCCCGCATTCGCAGCACCGGGGGCACGTTCTCGATCAGGGGAGTGATGCCGGCGTCCAGGCAGGCACCGGCGTAGAAGCTCAGGAACTCCTGCACCGCCGGGTCGTGGACCGGCTCGCCGCGGCGCATCTCCTCCGGGGTGATCGGGATGAAGAGGTGGATGGTGAGCACCGGCGAGCCGACCGCGGCGGCAAAGCGGACGCTGCGCTCGATACCGGCCTTCGCCTCCTCATCGAGGGTGTCGACGCGGACGAAGGCGCCGCTGGGCCAGGAGACCGGCGCCTCGGCGGTGACCGTTACGCCGTCGGGCAGCTCGGCCTTCGAGATCCCGATCGCCCGCTCCAGCGCCGCGTCGTCTGAGATCTGCGAGCCCATCAGGCAGAGCTCGATGCCCTGCCAGTCGCCGCCGTCCAAGCGCTCGGCTATCTGGCCGGCCTCAGGAGAGGCCTTGAGCAGCAGGGTGGTCTTTGAGCCAGTCGACATAGAGCGGCACGGTCTCCTCGAGCGGGCGCGCCGTCAGGGCCAGTTCGGCCTCGTCGGCTGCCGCCTTGTAACTGTCATTATCGCCGGGCGGCGGCGTTCCTCCCGGAAGCTCCACCGGAATGTCGGCGCCGACCGCCTCGATTACGAGGTTTGCCGCCTCCACGAGCGGCGTCGAACGGCCCGAGCTGGCCACCAGCGTCCCGCCCTCAGTCCCCCCGGATAGCGCGGCCTCCAGGCCGGCGACGAAGTCGTCCACGTAGAGGAAATCGCGGGTGCGCCGCGGGTCGCCGGGAATCACGATCGGCTCGCCCTCCAGCGCGCGGGCGGCAAAGGCGGCGATCGCGCCGGTCGCGCCCTCCCAGGCGACCTGGCCGGGGCCGAAGACCGAAGGGAGCCGGACCACCATCGAGGGGGCCGGATGGGCCCGGCAGGCCTCCTCGCCCAGCCACTTGGAGGTGGCGTACGGGTCGCGGCCCGGGTCGCCGGCCACGCGGGTGGAGGAGAAGTAGACCAGCGAGGCGCCGTGCTGCGCGCAGCCTTCCAGCAGGTTGAGCGTGGTGCCGGCGTTCTCGCGAACGGCCCGCGCGGGATCCTCGCGGGCGCGCCTGGGGTCGGGGATGCCGGCGAAGTGCAGCACGTGGTCGTGGCCGGCGACCAGCTCGCGGGCCTCGGGCGAGCCGGCGTCGGCCTCCACGACCTCCAGGCCGCGCGCCGCGGCGCGCTCGGCGCCGCCGGGCCGCGCCACCGCGGTCACTTCGTGGCCGGCCTCCTCCATCAGGACGCAGGTCCGCCAGCCCAGGAATCCGGTCGCCCCGGTGACGAGAAGCTTCATGAGGCCAGGTACGAGGCGACCGAGTGCTCGTAGTCGAAGGGGCTCGTGAACCGGCAGGCCGCGCCACCCGCAGGCTCTTCGCCCTGGGCCAGGGCGGCGACGTCGGCGACGGTGAGGGTGTCGGCGGCGAGGTTGACCGCGCTCACGCCGGGCTCGCCGGGAAGCCCCAGGAGGATCCGGGCGGCGTCATCGACGTGGACGGCGCCGATCGTCGCCTTCCCGCCGTCGTCGAGGGTCAGCTCCTCGCCGGCGGCGGCCTGGCGGCGGAAGCGGTCGATCACCGTCTGGGACTCGGGCCGGTCGTGCTCGACCGGGCTGGGGCCGTAGACGATTCCCAGGCGGGCGATGGCCAGGTCGAACGGAGCGGCCTGCGCGAACATGGTGAGGGCCAGCTCGCCGTAGATCTTGGAGAGGTGCGCGAGGTCGCCCTGCTCGCCGTAGGGAGTGCCCGGCCCGACCTCGCCGGCCAGCCCGGGCCCGTAGACGTGCAGCGAGCTGCCGAAGACCACCGGCGGGCATCCACCCGCGGCCACCGACTGGGCGACGCGGCGCACGCCGGTGAGGTTGGTCTCCTCGGTGTAGTCGGGGTCGCTCTCCGAGAGCGGGCGGCTGGCCTGCGCGGCGAGCAGGACGACCTTGTCCGCCGCGGCGACCAGCGGGTCGACCTGCGAGCGCTCGCGGATGTCGGCGGTGACGACGGTGGCTCCCTCGGCCTCCAGGCCTTCGAGCTGGGAGCGCTCGGTGGCCCACCAGTTGTCGGCGAGGGTCACGCGGTCGCCGGCCTGCAGGGCCCGGGCGGCCATGGCGGCGCCGAGGTAGCCGGCGCCGAGGATCAGCAGCTCCACGGGGCGCGAGGCTAACAGCCGCCAGCGCCGATTCCCGGGCGTTTACGGCCCGCCGGGGCGGCCATTCCTTGTCGGCGCGGTCGGCTATAACCGTCGTGAATGTCCTTCCTGGACTCACTGGACGCCCTCGTCAGCGAGGGCGCCATCGTGTGGGGGTTCCTGCTCGCGGCGGTGATCGTGCTGGCCCTTACGCCGCTGGTCATCCGGCTGGCGCTGAAGATCGGCGCCGTCGACGCCGGAGGCGACCGTCCGCGGGTGCACACCGGGCCGATACCGCGGATCGGGGGCCTGGCGATCGTCGCCGGGATCCTCGTGGCGGCGCTGGTCTTCATCGACATCGACGGCCCGATCGAGGGCATCGTCATCGGGATCCCGCTGATCGCCGCCGTCGGCCTGTGGGACGACATCCGTGGCATGCGCCCCCTCGTGAAGCTGATCCTGATCCTGGCCATCTGCCTGATTCCCGTCGTCGGCTACGGCATCCGCGTCGAGCAGATCGGCCTGCCGGTGGTGGGGATCATCGAGTTCGGCTGGCTCTCCTACCCGATCACCATCCTGTGGATCGCCCTGGTCGCCAACCTGGTCAACCTGATCGACGGCGTCGACGGGCTCGCCGCCGGCCTGGTGGCGATCGCCACCCTGGCCTTCGCCATCCTCGCGGTCTCCTTCGAGCGCGTCGAGGTCGCGGCGATGGCGGCGATCGTCTGCGGTTCCTCGCTGGCCTTCCTGCGTTACAACTTCAACCCGGCCCGCACCTTCATGGGCGACACCGGCGCCCTGGTCCTCGGCTTCACCGTCGGCGCGCTGGCCGTCGAGGGTGTGCTGAAGGGAGCGGCGACGATCGCGCTCGCCGCCCCGCTGCTCGTGCTCGCCGTGCCGATCCTCGACACCTCGTTCGTCGTGCTCAAGCGGCTGCGCTACGGGCGCTCACCGTTCGGGGCCGACCAGAACCACTTCTACCACCGCTTCCTGCGCATCGGCTTCAGCCAGCGCCGGCTGGTCCTCTGGCTCTACGGCTGGACGGCGCTGATGTGCTCCTACGCGCTGCTGCTGCGCTTCGTGCCGCCGCGGCCCGGGGGCGAGTGGGATACCTCGAACGCGATCGTCTGCGCGATCGCCGGCGTAGCGGTGATCGCCGCCTCGATCTGGGTCATCTACACGCTCGAGATCCTCAAGGCCCGCCACCTGCAGGCCTTCAGGGTCAGCCGCCCGGGCTCGTCGTCCCTGCCGGCCAGCCCGCCCGCGGATCAGGAAGCGGAGTCAGCCGAGCCTCGATCAACTCCCGCTGGGACTCCAGGAACGGGGGCAGGATGACCTTGGAGCCCAGCTCGTCGGCGGCCAGGCCGTCGACGAGGAAGCCCGGCTCGTCGGTGGCCAGCTCGTAGAGGATCCCGCCGGGCTCGCGGAAGTAGAGCGAGTGGAAGTAGTGGCGGTCGACGAAGCCCGAGCTGGGCACGCCGGCCTGGCCCACCTTCTCGATCCAGCCGGGAAGGTCGGCGTCCCAGGTACCCCACGCCACGTGGTGGACGGTCCCGGCACCCGGGCGGCCGGGATCCGGCGGTGCCGGATCGAAGGCGATCCAGCCGCCGCGGGTATCGCCGCGCAGCACGAAGCGCTCCTCCTCGCCTGCCTTCTCGGCGCCCATCAGCCGCTCGAGCATCGCGGCCGAGCCGCTGGGCAGCGCGCTGTAGGCGCGG
>CAIKSH010000077.1 GCA_903830015.1 uncultured Solirubrobacterales bacterium
CCCGAGCCGTCGTCGGCGGTGAACCGCTTGGTCGCCTCGAGGCCGGTGCCCAGGCCCCCCAGCGACGGGACCTTGAGCGGGCCGTAGAAGACGTCGTAGCTATTGCGGCTCCGGCGGTCGTAACAGTTGATCAGCACCTGCATCTCGAAGTTCCGGATCGAGCGGTTCTTCAGTTCGAAGAGCGCCTGCTCGGTGGTCTGGAACTGGGTGCCGTCCAACAGCGAGGCGGTGGCCGGCCGGCTGCCGCCCCAGGTGCCGTCGCGCGGCAAGACGCCGGCCTGGGCCAGCGGGACGAGCGCCGAGAAGGCGAGCAGCGAGGCGCCGGCGACGAGCGACTTCTTCATGGTGGGGGCAACATAGCGGACCACTGCGCCCCGCGCGCCACCTGGCCCGTAGGTTTGGGTGAATGCCTGAACTTCCGGAAGTCGAGAAGGCCCGGGCCCTCGTCGAGAAGAAGGCGGGCGGCCGGGTCATCGAGTCGGTCGACGACTCCGACAGCTACGTCTGCCGCCCGCACGCCCCCGGCGAGCTCCACGACGCGCTCGCCGGCCGGACGGTCACCGGCGCCGGGCGGGTCGGCAAGTCGTTCTGGCTGGAGACCGACGGCGGCGAAGGCCCCGAGCTGGGGCTCCACCTGGGGATGGCGGGACGGATCATCGTCGCCGGGGAGGGCGCCGGCCACCCCAAGCCGCTGCGCAACCCCGCCTGGGACCGCCTGACGATCGCCTTCGCCGACGGCGGCGCGCTGGTGATGCGCGACAAGCGCCGCCTCTCGCGCGCCGTGCTCAACCCAGACCGCTCAAACCTCGGGCCCGACGCCGAACGGATCACCCGGGAGCAGTTCCGCCGTCGCGTAGGCCGCGGCCGCGGCCCGGTCAAGGCGAGGCTGATGGACCAGGCGACGATCGCCGGCGTGGGCAACCTGCTCGCCGACGAGACCCTCTGGCAGGCCGGAATCTCTCCCCTGCACCCCGCCGGCGAGCTCGACCACGCGGAGCTCGACCACCTGCGCCGCGAGCTGCGCGCCGCCACGCGCCGCGCCCACCGGCTTGGCGGTGTGCACAAGGGGCAGGTGATCCCATACCGTCGCCGCGGCGCCTCGTGCCCGCACTGCGGCGAGCCGATGGAGCGCGGAAAGGTGGGCGGCCGGACCACATGGTGGTGCCCGGCCTGCCAGCCCTAGCGGCGCGAAGCGCTCCAGCGGCCGTTAGTTTCCCCGTCATGTCCCCTGTGAGACTCGCCCTCTGCGCCGCGCTCGCCGCGTCTGCGCTTGCCCTGCTCCCCGCAACCGCACTGGCCGACTGGTACTTCCCGACCGCCCTCAGCGATGCGTCGCTGCAGGTAGCAGACGTCCCGGAATCGTTCTTCGTCAACGGAGCCCGCGAGCGGCAGCTCAGCTACGCCTCGGGCTCGAAGACCCGGCGCTTCGAGGCCTGCGTGGACAAGGACGGCAACAAGGTGGTCGGGACGCGGCCGGGCCAGCGCCAGAACTCGGTCGTCGAGCTCTACCGGGAGGGTGCCGGCGAGGACGTGAGGGCCGAGCGCGTGGTCAGCTCCGACATCTACGCCTACTCGAGCCGCGCCGGCGCACTGAGGGCCTGGAAGCAGCTCAACCGGGACCGGCGCCGCTGCGCGCCAAAGGCCGGCACGCAGGTTCCGTTCCAGGGGGTTGACGTGGAGGTCGATGCCCGCCAGGAGCTCAAGACGCTTCGAAGCGCCTCGGGAATGCCCGGTTACACGATCGAGCAGAACGTCGCCGCGGCCGTCGCCGCCGGCAGCCCCGGAGGCCTCTCGCTCTGGGTAGGAGGCTTCACCGCCTACCGCCAGGTTGGGCGCGCGATCGTACGCGCCCAGTTCGCCAACTACAGCACCGTCTCGGCGTCCGGCGCGGCCCTCACCGACGAGTACCGGTCGTTCACCACCGGCGAGGCGCTGCGCATCGCCCGCCGGCTCAGGTAGCGGGACCCGGGCCCGCCCGGCAGCGGCCGCTCAGCAGGTATGGACGAGGTGCAGCTCCTGGCGCTCGGGCGGTGCGGAGACCAGCTGCTCGACCTTGGCGTTGAAGTCGGCGAAGACCTCCTCGCTGTTGACCGCCTCGGCCTGGTCGGCGGTCTCGAAGAGGCCGATCCCGCGGACCAGTCCGCTGGCCGGATCGCCCACGACTAGCACCTGCTTCAGCCCCTCGTGGCTGCTCTTCATGTAGTCGGCAAACTCGGTGTACACGCCCATCAGCTCCTCGTACTTCCCGGGCGCGGCGTGCATGGTGAACTCGATTACGGTGCTCATCTGGCTCCTCGGTCTCTGGCGGTTGCGACCCGGGAATCTAACGGAGCCGGGCCTTCGGCAGCCGCCCGGCCCGGGGCGCCGGGGTCCGCTAGCTTTCCCACGTGCCTGCGTCTCTACCCCGGTTTCTCGCCGTCGCCGCAGCCGCCTCGGTGCTGGCCTCCGCGGTCGGCGGTTGCGGTACCAGCGAGGCCGAGCGCCAGGCGGAGCGTCGCCGGGCCGCCGAACAGGAACTCCTCAGGAAGAAAGCTGCCGGGCTCGACGACGAGATAGCCGCCCTCAAGGCCCAGCAGCCGCAAGGGACGACGACCACCGCCGCGACGCCCGCGGCCCGGCCACCGGCCTCTTCGCGCCCCTGCGGCGCCGGGGTCGCCGCCGGCAGGAACACCTCGTGCGCCTTCGCCCTGAACACGGCCCAGGAGTGGGTCGACACCAGCGGCGGAACGCAGATTCAGGTCTACAGCCCGGCCACCCGCAAGAACTACACGATGAAGTGCTCGATCGGCCTGCCCCTCACCACCTGCCGCGGCGGCAAGGGCGCCGTCGTCTACATCCCGTGAGCGCCGCTGCGCAGCCGATCCGGGTGGAGGTCTGGTCGGACGTGGCCTGCCCCTGGTGCTACATCGGCAAACGCAACCTCGACGCCGCCACGGCCGCCTTCGGCCGCGAGCACCCGGAAACGCCGGTAGAGGTCATCTACCGCAGCTTCGAGCTGCAGCCCGACGCCCCGGAGCAGTACGGAGGCACGATCTCCGAATACCTCGCCGAGACGCGTGGCCTCAGCGACGAACAGGTGAACGCCATGCTGGAGCGACCCCGGGCCTCCGCACACGAGGCCGGCATCGAGATGAACTTCGAGGCACTCAAGCCGGCAGCGACCGGCCGGGCCCACGCGCTCCTGCACATGGCCGCCGGGCAGGGCTGCCAGGCCGAGCTAGGCGAAGCCCTGTTCCGGGCCAACTTCGAGGAGGGCCGGAGCCTCGGCGACCCGGAGGTCCTGGCCGAGCTTGCCGCGGACGCGGGCCTGGAGCGCGACGCCGCGCTGGCGGGACTGGATGGCGCAGAGTTCAAGGCCCGGGTGGAGGCGGACAAGGCCAAGGCCCAGGAGTACGGGATCGGTGGCGTCCCCTTCTTCGTCATCGCCGAGCGGTTCGGGATCGCCGGCGCCCAGCCCCCCGAAGCGCTGCTCCAGGCGCTCGAGCAGGTCCACGCCGAGCGGCAGGCCAGCGCCTGAGCCCTGTGCCGCTGCCCCGCGACATCGCCCCCTGCGACCTCGACGCGCCACCCCGGCGGCGCCTGGCGGTGCTCACCTGCATGGACGCGCGCATCGACCTCGACGCGCTGCTCGAGCTCGAACTCGGCGACGCCCACGTGATCAGGAACGCCGGCGCCATCGCCACGACCGACGTGATCCGCACGCTCGCCGCCTCACAGCGCCTCTTGGGAACCGAGGAGATAGTCGTCGTTCAGCACACCGACTGCGGGATCCACCGGATGGACCCGAAAGCCTTTGCGGCGGAGGTGACCGCCGAGACCGGTGTCGAGGTCGACTGGACGGTCCCCAGCACCGATTCTCCCCAGACGACGCTCGCGCTGACTCTCGAAATCCTTCGCGCGGCACCGGAGATTCCCAAGCGCGATCGGATCAGCGGCTATGTCCTCGAGCTGGAGAGCGGCCGCCTGCTCGACCCCGCAGGCCAGTGAGCGCCGGCTACGACGACGGGCTCAGGTACAGGCCTTCTCGGCGGCTCTGAGCGCCGGGCCGATCTCGTCGAGGCGCCGGTCGCCGAGCTTCTGCTGCAGGTTTTCCAGGTCGCCGGCCCGAAAGTCCCCGGCCGCCGTGCCGAACTGGTCGCTTACCTGGCCCAAGGTCCTGCTCACCCGGGCCAGCCGCTTCGAGCACTCGCCTTCAACGTCGCGGGAGAGGCCGGCCACGTAGTTCGATATCTCCCCAAAGTTCTCCGAGATGTCGTCGAAGATCCGGGCGAAGCAGTTGGCGACGGCATCCACGTCCCCCGAAGCGGCCTTCTTCGAGCAGGCGGTCGCCCGGGTGTTGAGCTTCGTCATCGAGGCGCTGAACTGGCTGGCCCTGGCGTTGAACTGGTCGGCCTGCCCGCTGCTGAGCTTCTCCTTCGAGCCGCAGGCGCCCAGTAGAGCGACCGAAGCGGCGGCAGCCAGGGCGAGTGCCGGGACGGTCAGGCGCACCGGTGGACCCTATCCCGCGCGATCCCGCTGCGGTCAGCCGACGAGCTTGCCGTAGGCGTCGGGCCTGCGGGTCTCGGGAAACGGGAAGAGCTCCAGCCAGTCGCGGCGCTGGTCGACGTCCAGGTCGGCGACCAGGACCGCCTGCTCGTCCCGGCCGGCCTGCACCAGCACGCGTCCGTACGGGTCGCTGATGAAGGAGGAGCCATAGAACACGAGCGGGCCCTCCTGGCCTACCCGGTTGATGGCGACCATGAAGGTTCCGGCGGTGATGCCGTTGGCGGTGATCACCGTCTGCCAGAGCGGCTCGGTGTCGAAGCCCGGGAAGTCCGGCTCGCTGCCGATCGCCGTCGGGTAGACGATCACGTCGGCCCCGGCCAGGGAGTAGAGGCGGGCCAGCTCCGGGAACCACTGGTCCCAGCAGGTCGGAAAGCCGAAGCGCGCGCCATCCAGTTCGAGCAGCGGCGTGGGGTCGGCCGGCGGGCCGGCGTCGAACCAGGTGTCCTCGTAGTAGCCGGCGCTTATCGGGATGTGGAGCTTGCGGTTTCGGATCGCCGTCTCGCCGGAGGGCAGGACCACCACCGCGGTGTTGAAGCCGCGGCCGCCGGTCGCCTCCTCTGAGGCTTCGTAGAGGGAGATGTGAATTGCCGCCCCCGTGGCCGAGGCCATCTCCCGGGCGAAGGTCACCGAGGGGCCGTCCTCGATCGACTCCGGCGCCAGCTCGAGCTGTGCCTCCTCCCGGCGCTCCCAGGCGCAGTACGGAAGCAGGGTCAGCTCCTGCAGGCAGACCAGCTGCGCGCCGGCGCCGGCGGCCATCTCGATGCCCTCGGCCAGCGCGGCGCGGTGCTCGTCGGGGTCCGGGTACCAGCGCCCCTGGACCGCCCCCACGCGTACCGGTTCGCGCTCGGCGTCTCGCGTGCGCGCCGGTGAATCGGGGATCTCCCCCGCCTCAATCAGCCTGAAGCGGCTCACCGCCTGAACGTTACCGGTGCCCGTCGTGCGACCGGTATAGATTGCCAGCGATGTCCACCTTCGCCATGGTCCTCTCCTTCGTCCTGGCCGCCGTCGCGCTGCTCTCCGGGCTGAACAAGTTCTCCGGCTCGAAACTGGCCACCGAGACCCCGGGCCACCTC
>CAIKSH010000078.1 GCA_903830015.1 uncultured Solirubrobacterales bacterium
CTCGGCCCGGAGCTGCGGCAGGGAACCGCGGCGATTGAAGGGCTCGAGCCCTCACAGGCGATCGCGACGCTCCTCGATGAGCTCGCCGCCGCCGAGGGAACGGCCGAGCGCCGGGCGCTCTGGCTCGACGCGATCCAGAGCCCGGACACCTTCCCCGCCGGCTGACCATGCGGATCCTCCTGGTCTCGCAGTTCTACCCGGGGCCCAACGACCCGGACCTCGGCGCCTTCGTCGCCCAGATGAGCGAGGCGCTGGAGCGCCGGGGAAACGTGATCGAGCGGGTGGCCATCGACCACCGCGGCGGCAGCCGCGTGCGGCACCTGAAGCTCGGAACCGGCTCGGTGGCCGCGGCCCGCCGCTTCAAGCCCGACGTGATCTACGCGCACTTCCTCGTGCCGGCCGGCGCGATGGCCGCCCTGGCCTCGCTCTCCTCCCGCACGCCACTCGTGCTCACCGCCCATGGCCAGGACGTACGCAACCTCGGCTCGATCCCCGGGGTGCGGCAGGCCACCGCGGCGACGATTGCCCGGGCCGGCGCGGTGATCTGCGTCTCGGACTACCTGCGCCGCGAGCTGGTGACGCAGGTGCCCGGCGCCGGCCCCAAGGCCGAGGTGATCAATTCAGGCGTAGACCTCGAGCGCTTCGCTCCCGCCGACCAGGCGACGGCGCGCCGCGAGCTCGGCTTGGAGCCCGAGGGGCCGCTCTTCCTCTTCGTCGGCGCGCTGGACGAGAACAAGAACGTGGTTCGGCTGGCCGAGGCGTTCGGGCGGATCGGCAGCGGACAGCTGGTGATGGTCGGCGACGGGCCTCTGCGGGCGCAGGTGGAGGCGATGCCCGGCGTGAAGGTCGTCGGCCGGGTGCCCCACGAGCAGGTGGCGCGGTGGATGGCCGCCGCCGACATCGTCTGCCAGCCGAGCCTGGTGGAGTCCTTCGGCCAGGCGACGCTCGAGGCGATGGCCTGCGCGAGGACCGTGGTCGCCACCCGCAACGGCGGACCGCCCGAGTTCGTCACGCCCGAGGCCGGCGTGCTGGTCGACCCGCTCAGCACCGGGGCGATCCTCGAGGGCCTGGGCGCCGCGGCGGAGATGCCGTCACCCAACCCGGCAGCCCGCGAGGCCGCCGAAGGCCACGGCGTGGACCGGCAGGCCGAGCGGGTCGAGGCGGTTCTTCGCCGGGTCGCTTCGCGCGGCTGACGCCGCGTACAATCACCGCTTCCCGGGCGCGTAGCTCAGCGGGAGAGCGCTCGCTTCACACGCGAGAGGTCGCAGGTTCGAACCCTGCCGCGCCCATGGACGAACGCCCGGCCCAAACCCCGCCCATCGGCAGGTGCGAATTGCGAACGGACTGTAGGAAGCGGTTCAGCCCGCGGGTTCGAAGGCGAACGACACCGAACCGAGTTCGAAGCCGTCGCCCTCTCCCTCCAGGACAATCCTGCGAACCCCTATTGGCCCAGTGGCGTCAAGAACCAGGGGGCCGGGACCGATCGACAGCCCAGTCCAGCTGAAGTCTCCGGTTCCAACCTCAATGGTGATTACGCCCGGGCCGTGGCCGACAGCCGCCCGCCAGTTCTCGGCATCGAATTCGTATTCCGTGACGACGACCATGGAGCCCCCTGGGTCGCGGGTCGCGTGCCGGGCAACCGCGGGAACGCGGCCCGCCCATTCGGACGCCACTCCGACGAGACGGTCACGGACGCCCGGCGGGCGCGTGGTCGTCGGTACCGGGAAGGGGTCAGGAAGCAAGCCGTGGACATGAAGGGCGCGCCAGGCTCTGCCGGCCGCGGTGGCGCGCACCGGTGCCGAGGTTGGAAATCCGGCCGCGCGCAGGGCTGCAGCGCACTCTTCCAGCGTCGCGTCGGCGGTGAACCCAAGCCCGTATCCCTCGACATCGGGCGGCGATTCGGCGCCGATCCCCAGCACCTCAATGTCCACGGCCGCCGTGCGCAAGATCCCACTTTCGATGCCGGCCACTTCCTGCACCGCAACAAGAACCGGGGCGCCAAGGCGAGCGGAAAGCTCATCGAGGGTTGCCCGCGGCTCGGGCGAACGCAGAATCACATGATCGAGGGTGAGAACGGGTCGACGCATGAATCGGAACCCGATATTGAACCAGCGCTGCGCACGGCGAGCGGGCTCAGTAGCACGCTCGATGGTGAACATTCCCCTGGAGTAGCCGCCGAGTAGCAACGCCCCTAAATCGCACTAACGGCAGGCGATTCGAACCCTGCCGCGCCCATGGCCAACCGCAAGTTCTCTTCAGAGGCCTCCAAGATGCCCTCGGGGTCATTTAGGCTGAGCGCGTGTCCCAGGACGTGGCCTCGGATTCCGGAGGGTTCTGGCTCACCTGGCTTCGCGTCGCGACGATCCTTCTGATCGCCTTCGGGCTCTTTCTGGTCGTTGCCCACGGCCTAGCCCTGAAGGGATTCAGCCTCCTCGTCTACTCGTCGAGCGGGCGGATCTCCGAATTCGGTGACGAAGCCGCCGACTACATCTCGCTGGCCCACGCCGTACTGGGAGCGGTCATGGTCGGCTGGGGAACGGCGCTACTGCTGGTGCTTCGCGGACCGATGAAGAGAAACGTCCGTGAAGGAGCTCTCATCTTCGCCATCTCGCTCACGTGCTGGTTCATCCCCGACACGATCTTCTCCGTGGCGTCCGGGTTCTGGCAAAACGCGCTTCTCAACGTCAGTTTCGCGGTGCTGTTCGCGATCCCACTGAGCGCGCTGCTCAGGAGCGAGTAGCACTGCGGTCGCAGAGCCCCTCAACCAAGTAGCAGCCGAGTAGCAACACCCCGGAAACGCACTAACGACGGGCGATTCGAACCTGCCGCGTCCATGGCCGACC
>CAIKSH010000079.1 GCA_903830015.1 uncultured Solirubrobacterales bacterium
CTTCGTCGGCCTCGCCCTCCTCGTCCTCCTCGATCGCGAAGACCGGGGCGGCTCCGTCCTCCTCGCCGTCGGCGGCGGTGGCCATCTGCGAGGCCAGCAACGCGGTGAGCGTTCCGGAGAGGGCGTCGACCTGGTGGGGGTTGAGCGTGGTGCCGTCGGCCAGGTGGGGCTCCTCCTCGCTGAGCAGGCGCTCGAGCCCGAGCAGGAGCGACCAGCGCCGCTGCCACTCGGTGGTGGGGAGCTTCTCGCCGGCCTCGATCTCGGCCAGCGCGTCGGTCAGCGCGCGCGCCCGCGGGCTGCCCGGGGCCAGCGCGACGGCGGCCTCCTCGCCCTCGTGGACGAACTGTTCGCGGGTAAAGGCCTCCGCCCGTCCAATGTCGGCATCGGAAGCGACCGGGCCGCCCGTGGCGGCCATTGGGGAATCAGCCATCTGGCAATCTCGTTCAATAAGGCGGGACGGGGCGCGAACACGACTCTGCGCCCTGACCCTCACCCAGCGTCCGAAGAGCCGGGGCCACGACGTCGACTGACTGGAAAGGTGACCGTCGAGGCAGCGCCGATTCTAGCGCATGCTGTGCGATCCTCACGCCGTGAAGGTTGCCGCCATAGCCGGGATCTGCGTAGTGGTTATCGCCGCCGTGGTGGTCGGCCTGATGCAGGCCGGCAGCGAGGATGAGCCTGCCGCCTCGGGCGCCGCCTCCCAGAAGGAGGCGCTGGCCGCCCTCGCCGGATCGCCGCCGCGGCTGGCCGCCCTTCACCGCCAGGCCGACCGGCTGCTTCCCGGCGGCCAGGCCGCCCTCAAGGGCCGGATCTCGGGCCTGCGCGGCTTTCCGGTGGTGGTGAACTTCTGGGCCTCGTGGTGCGGGCCCTGCCGGCTGGAGATGCCTGTCCTGCAGAAGGTCAGCGCCGCGCGGGGCCGGGAGGTCGCCTTCCTCGGGGTCAACATCCAGGACAACCGCGCCGCCGCCGGGCGCTTCAGCGACCAGTTCCCGGTCACCTACCCCAGCTACGAGGACCCGCGCGGGACGATCTTCAACTCCTACGGCCTGGCCGGCGCGCCGTCGACCGTCTTCTACACCCCGAAGGGCAAGCGCGAGTACATCCATTCGGGCCCCTACCGGTCGGTCGCCGCGCTCAACCGCGACATCGACCGCTACGCGCTGGGCCGGTGAGCCTGGAGGTAAGGCCGGCCGCCGGCCCGCAGGAGCTCGACGCAGCGATCGAGCTGCGCCGCGAGGTCTTCGTCGGCGAGCAGGGAGTCTCGGAGGCCGACGAGTTCGACGGCCGCGAGGAGGAGTGCGTCCACGTGATCGCCGTCGACGGGGGCCGCGTGGTCGGCTGCTGCCGGCTGCTGCCCGACGGCGAGCGGGTGAAGCTCGGGCGGATGGTCGTCGCCGCCGACCGCCGCCGGGAGGGGATCGCCGCCGCGATGCTCGCCGAGGCAGACCGCCAGGCGGCCGCGCTCGGCGCCACCCTGATCACGCTCTCCGCGCAGACCTACGTCGTCTCCCTCTACGAGCAGGCCGGCTACGAGGTGACCAGCGGAACCTTCGACGAGGTCGGCATCGAGCACGTGCGGATGGAGAAGCGGCTTCCGTGATCGCCGTAATCGCCGTCTCCATCGCCGCGATCGGGGGCGGCATCCTCACCGAGCGCCGCTGGCCCGACGGCGCGATGAAGCTCCAGGGTCGCCTGCTGGAGGGGATCGTCTACGTCCTGCTGCCGGTGCTGCTCCTGCTCACGGTGCCGGAGCTGAAGGTGACCGCCGGCGTCGGCGCCGGCCTGGCTTTCGGCTGGGTGGAGCGCTTTGCCGTCTTCGTCGTCGCCTGGCTGGTGGCCACCCGCCTGCTCAAGCTCGACCGGCCGTCCACCGGGGCGCTGATCGCCGCGGTGGTCACCGCCAACACCGGATTCCTGGGCGTACCGGTGGTGGCTGCGCTGCTCGGCCGCGACGAGATCGGCCTGGCCGTCACCTGGGACGCGGTGGTCACCCCGCCGGCGGTGCTCCTGATCGGCTTTGCCGCCGGCGCGGCCTTCGGCACCAAGGCCGGCCACGGGTTCAGGGAGCGCGCCAAGTCGTTCCTCATTCGCAACCCTCCGCTCTACGCGCTGATCGTGGCCCTGCTGCTGCCCGAGAGCCTTAGCCCCGAGTGGGGCCCGCACGCCGCCGAGATCATCTCCCTGGCCCTGGCGCCGATCGGCTTCTTCGCCCTGGGGGTCAACCTGCTGCGCGAGCACGACGAGGAGGGCATCCGCGTGTTCCCGCCTCCGTTCACCGCGCCGGTGGCCACCGCCGTCTTCCTGCGCCTGGTCTTCGCGCCGGCCCTGGTCTTCGGCCTCTCGGCCGCGATCATCGACGTCCCGCGCACCTTCATCATCCAGGCCGCGATGGCCTCGGGGATCAACGGCCTGGCCATCGCCCACCTGTTCGGCCTGAACATGCGGATCGTGGTCGGCGCGGTGGTCTGGTCGAGCCTGATCGTCGTCTTCGCCGCAATCGCGGCGGGGCTCTTCGGCTTCTTCTAGCTCGTGCTGCCCGGGCCGAACTCGCAGCCCGTGAGGCCGGCCTTCCCGGCGAGAGCATCGGCCTTCTCGGCCTGGGACTCCCAGGCGTCGGCGGCCTGCGCCGCCTGGCCGCTGGCTATCCCGTCCTGCGTGAAGGCCTCGGCGGCCTTCTCGTTCAGGGCGGGCAGCTGCTCGAACGCGGCCAGCCAGCTTTTGTAACTAACCGGGAGCCCGACATCGTTGTTGAGTTCGTTGAGCTTGCCCACCGCGGTCTTGAAGATCTGCGCCGACCGGGTCTGCCCCTCTATGGCCGCGTTGGAGTCGACCGCCTCCGGCAACCCGTCGATGGAGACGTTCGCCTCCCGGCAGACCTGCTCGACCTGCGCCTTTACGTCGGCCGCCGAGGCGGTGCTCTTCTGCTCGCTCGAGCCTCCGCAGCCGGCGATGGCGAGCGCGACTGCGGCGACGATAATTCCCTGCCCGGGGCGTGCTTTCCTCATTTCGGCGACGTTACACGACGGCGCCGAGCCGTCCGGCTGGCCGGCAACCGGGCGCAGATCCGGCGGGCCGCCGCTGCCCCCCGGTAGCCCCTGCCGGTCAGTAGATCCTGAACCTCTGTTCCTGCGAGGTGCGGGCCGCTCCGCCCTGGCCGGTGAAGGTCGTGGAAAGCGTCACCGCAAGCGATGAGCGCGCCAGCGCGCGCCGCCCGGCTGCGCCGAAGCTGCAGCCCAGCTCGTAGAGGCCGGCCTCGGCCGTCTCCCCCTCGGTGGAGCAGCGAAGGACCGACCCGCCGCGGGCGCGCGCCACCCCCTGCTGCTCGACGGTCCCGGCGCCGGGAACCTCGATCGCCCCGGTGGCCACCAGGCGTCCGCCGGAGACCGACGAGCCGCGATCGCTCAAGGTGAAGCCGTTGGCCTTCACCGCCTCGATCCAGCCCAGCGCCGATGAGACGCGGGCGTAAACGCCGGGGATGCCCGGCGTCGCGCACTTGATTCCGAAGCTCACGACCCCCGCCAGCACGCGCTGGCCGGCGAAGCTCGCCATCAGCGGCCCGCCGCTGTCCCCCCGGCACGCATCGACCGAGCCGTTGCCGGCACAGAGCATCACTGCCGGGTCGAAGCCGGAACCGTAAGCGCGAGAGCTGGCGCAGCGGGCATCGGAGGCGAACGGCAGGCTCGCCTCGTAGAGCTCCTCCGGCGAGCCCCGGTTGAGCCTCATCTCACCCCAGCCGGCGATCTCGGCAGGCTGGCCTTCCGCGGTGGCCGACTCCTGGCCGGGAGCGATCAGCGTGGCCGCGGGCTGTGAGGACGGCTGACGCAGCTTCACCAGGGC
>CAIKSH010000080.1 GCA_903830015.1 uncultured Solirubrobacterales bacterium
CCCCGCCCTCGCCGCGCTCGCGCAGGGCGGGCGCGACCAGGTTGGCCAGCGGCACCACCCTCAGGATCGGCGCCACCGGCCCCTGGGCGGTCATCTTCCCTCCGGAGAGGGCACCGATCAGCGAGAGCTCTCCAAGGAAGAACCCGCGGGCGGCGTCGGCCTCCATCGTGATCACCGCCGCCGGCCGCAGGTCGCAGTCGCCGAAGAGGACCTCGGGGCCCGAGTCGTCGGCCAGGTTCAGGGTCAGCCGGGCCTTGGGGCGCACCGTCTCGATCCGGATCACCGAGCCCACGCTCGTAGCGCGGCCCGCATTCTCGGGGTCGCTGAGCACCTCGCGAAGGCACTCCCCGAGGTCGGAGTAGAGGTCGGTGTCGCTGGCGTAGTGGGCCATTTCGGCTCCCGGAGCCTAGTCTGCGCCGGCTCGCCGGGCACCTTTCCCTCCCGGTGGCCTGAGGCTTGGTAGGTTCCCGGCGAACCGTCAAGGAGGAGAGATTCATGGCCACCAGGCTCGAGAACTTCATCGCCGGCAAGAGCGTTCCCACCTCCGGGGAGGGCACGCACGAGGTCAGGAATGCCGCCACCGGCGAGGTAATCGCCGAGATGGGCAACTCCAGCGCCGCCGATGTCGACGCCGCCGTAGATGCCGCCACCGCCGCGTTCGCGGAGTGGAAGGAGGCCACCCCGTCCGAGCGCAGCCTCGCGCTGCTCAACATTGCCAGCGAGCTCGAGGAGCGCGGCGAGGAGCTGGCCAAGATCGAGTCCGAGAACACCGGCAAGCCTCTGCAGCTGACCATCGACGAGGAGATTCCCCCGGCCGTCGACCAGATCCGCTTCTTCGCCGGCGCAGCCCGGATGCTCGAGGGCCTGGCCACCGCCGAGTACCTGGAGGGCCACACCTCCTCGATCCGCCGCGAGCCGGTCGGCGTCGTCGGCCAGATCACGCCCTGGAACTACCCCTTCATGATGGCGGTCTGGAAGTTCGGGCCGGCGATCGCCGCCGGCAACGGGATCGTCCTCAAGCCCTCCGAGAACACGCCGCTCTCCACCCTCTGGCTCGCCGAGATGATGCAGAAGCACCTGCCCGAGGGCCTCTTCAACGTGGTCCTGGGCACCGGCGAGGTCGGTGAGGCGCTCGTCCGCCACGACGGGATCGCCATGGTCTCCCTTACCGGGTCGGTCCGGGCCGGCAAGGCCGTCGCCGCCGCCGCCGCGGACACGCTCAAGCGGGTACACCTCGAGCTCGGCGGCAAGGCGCCGGTGATCGTCTTCGACGATGCCGACGTGGCCGCCGCCGCCGAGGGAATCGCCGGCGCCGGCTACTTCAACGCCGGGCAGGACTGCACCGCGGCCACCCGCGTCATCGCCGGCCCCGGCCTGTACGGGGACCTGGTCGACGCCCTCGCCGAACAGGCCAAGGGAACCGTCTACGGCAGCCCGCTGGACGAGAACACCTACATGGGCCCGGTGATCAGCCAGGTCCAGCGCGAGCGGGTGGAAGGCTTCCTCGAGCGGGCCCCCGCCCACGCCACGGTCGCCGCCGGCGGCGGCGTGCCGGACGGCGACGGCTTCTTCTTCGAGCCGACCGTCGTCTCCGACCTCAAGCAGGACGACGAGATGATCCAGAACGAGATCTTCGGGCCGGTCATCACCGTCCAGCAGTTCAGCGACGAGGCCGAGGCGCTGGCCTGGGCCAACGACGTCAAGTACGGGCTGGCCTCCAGCGTCTGGACGGAGAACCACGGCCGGGCGATGCGCATGGCCAAGGGCCTGGACTTCGGGTGCGTGTGGATCAACACGCACATCCCGATCGTCGCCGAGATGCCGCACGGCGGCTTCAAGGAGTCCGGCTACGGCAAGGACCTCTCGATGTACGGCTTCGACGACTACACGCGCGTCAAGCACGTGATGTCGAACATCGAGGCTTAGGCCGCTGCCTCCAGGCGCACGGGAATCCCGTTCAGGAAGGCCATGCCGGCCAGCCGCTCGAGGTCATCGGCCTCGGCGCTGGCCAGCTGGTTGACGTTCACCCCGCCGGCCTCGTTGGCCAGCCGCCAGCCGCCGCGGTGACCCCATCCGTGGGGGATCGCGATCGTCCCCTGCATCACCTCGTCGGTCACGGCGACGGTCAGCTCGATCGAACCCGACTTCGACGAGACCTTCACCCTCTCGCCGTCGGCCACCCCGGCCTCGGAGGCGTCCTGGGGGTTCACGCGGGCCGGCTGCTCGCGCCCGCCGCGCATGAGCAGCGGCGCGTTGTGCATCCACGAGTTGTGCGAGCGCAGCTCGCGCAGGCCGATCAGCCGCAGCGGGAACTCCCCGCCCGGGGCCGGTGAGCTGTCCATCGAGTCGAACTCGGCCAGCAGCTCGGGCCGGTCGAGGCGGACCTTCCCGTCCCGGTGGCGGACGCGTTTGGCCAGCACCCCGGTGGCGATCTCGTCGGCGACGACCACCCCGTGGGGCTGGCGGCGCAGCTTGGCGAGGCTGAGCCCGCCGGGCCGCAGCCCGAAGCGGTCGCCCTCGCGGCCGGTCCGCACCAGGGCGTTGGCCACGAACTTCGGCGTCGGGCGCAGCCCCAGCTTCGAGAGCGCCCGCAGCGGCGCAGCCGGATAGGGCTGGACGCCGATCTCCTTCGAGATCGCGTCGATGATCTCCCACTCCTCCCGCGCCTCGCCCCGGGGCTCGACCACCGGCTCGGAGTACTGGACGAACGGGGTCACGTAGAAGCCCAGGAAGGGCAGCGGAAGCTCGTCGCGCTCCAGCCAGGTCGTCGAGGGCAGGACGTAGTCGGCGTGGCGGTTGGTCTCGTTGACGTAGATGTCCAGCGAGACGTAGAGGTCGAGTGTCTCGAGCGCCTCCTCGAGCTCCTCGCCGTCCGGGCAGCTCAGGACCGGGTTGCCGGCGCTGGTGAAGAAGGCCCGGATCTGCCCCTTGCCGGGCGTGGTCATCTCCTTGGCCAGCAGCGAGGCCGGCAGCGCACCGAGCACGTCCGGGAAGCCGCCGAGCCGCGAGTGCACCTTGCCGTAGGTGTCCAGGCCCGCCAGGCTGGCCACCTCGTCGAAGGCCACGGCCGGCAGCCCGAAGACCGAGCCCCCCGGGCGGTCGAGGTTGCCGCTGGCGATGTTGACCAGGTCGAGCAGGAAGGCGGTGACCGTCCCGTGGCGCCCCAGGCAGGAACCGGTCCGCCCGTAGACGGCGGCCGAGGGCGCCGCGGCCAGGTCCCGGGCCAGCTGGCGCAGCTGCTCGCCCGGAATGCCGGTCAGCGCCTCGGTGCTCTCGGGGGTCAGCGGTGCCAGCCGGGCCCGCCAGGCCGGCCAGCCGTTGGCCTGCGAGGCGACCAGCGCCTCGTCGACCAGGCCCTCCTCGATCATCACGCTGAGGATCGAGGCGAGCATCCACGCGTCGGTGTCGGGGCGGATCGCCACGTGCTCGAAGGCCCGCGCCGTCTCGGTGCGGCGGGGATCGACGACCACCACCCTCCCGCCGCGCCCGGTGATGGCGCGCAGCCGCTCCCTGATCCGCGGTGCGGTGAGCAGGCTCCCGTGGGAGACGAAGGGATTGGCCCCGACCACGAGCAGGAAGTCGGTGCGGTGCAGGTCGGGGATCGGCACCAGCGCCGGGGAGCCGTAGAGCATCGCGCTGGCCGCGAAGCGGTTGGCCACGTCCTGCGAGGAGGCGGTGTAGTAGTGGGGCGAGCCCAGCCCTTCCATGAAGCCCTTCACCCAGAGCGAGTGCGAGTAGGAGAAGGCGCCGGGGTTCCCGAAGTACCAGCCCACCGAGCCGGGGCCGTCACGGTCGATCACCGCGCGCAGCCGGCTGCCGATCTCCGAGAGGGCGGTCTCCCAGGAGATCTCCTCGAATTCGCCGTCCGGCCTTCGGCGAAGGGGGCTGGTCACCCGGTCCGGGTCATTCTGCACGTCGACCATGGCGATCCCCTTCGGGCAGGCCTCGCCACGGGACAGCGGGTGCTCCTTGTCGGGCCGCAGCTTCGTCACCACCCCGCCGTCGACGGTGGCGACCATGCCGCAGTGCGCCTCGCAGATCCGGCAGAAGGTGATCTTCTCCGTGACGGCCATCAGACCTCACCGTAGTCGGGAATCTCCGGGCGTTCCACCCCGTCGGGGAGGAGGCCATCCTCGGAGAGCCGGTCCAGGTGCGCGGTGAGGGTCAGGAGCGCTGCGCCCCGCAGCTCGCTCGGGGCGTCGGACCAGACCCGGTCGAGGAGCTCGTCGGTCGAGCGCAGGCCGTCGTCGAGGGCGGCGATCAGGCGCCGCTCGCGGTCGAGCCGGTGGTCGAGGTACTCGGAGAGCTTGGCCTGCGGGTCGGTGATCACCGGCCCATGGCCCGGGCACAGGACGGTCGCGTCGAGTTCGAGCAGTCGCTCGAGCGCATCCAGGTAGCCGGTCATCGCGCCCGGGTCCGGGGCGACGAACACCGACCCGTGGCCCAGCACGGCATCACCGGTGAAGAGGGCTCCGCCGGCCAGGAAGCTGAGCGAGTCGGGAGCATGGCCCGGGGTAGCCACGACGTCGAACGGCCCGAACCGCTCGCCGTCGACGAGACGGACGCTTCCCGCCTCGGCGCCGCCGACCGGGACGTTGCCCACGCGGGCGAGAAGCCCGGAAAGGCCGTCGGCATGGTCGCCGTGGCCGTGGGTCAGAACGATCCCCTCGACTCCCCCGCGCCGCCCGGCCGCTTCGGCGAGGCGGTCGAGATGGTCCTCCAGGTCAGGGCCCGGGTCGACCACCCAGCAGCGGTCGCGCCCGACCAGCCAGCTGTTGGAACCATCGAGGGTGAACGGTCCGTGATTGCCGGCCCGCACCAGCTCCACGTCGACCGCGCTCAGGGCTTCCATCGGGGCGAGGCTACAGGCCACCGGGGCCTGTCGTTCGCGGTAGGTTGGAGGGCGAGATGGCAACCTTCGACCGGCTGAGCGCGCTGGACTGCGTCTTCCTCGACCTGGAGACCGAGAAGGCGCCGATGACCGTCGGCTGGACGATGCGCTTTCGCGGCCAGGCGCCGACGGTCCAGGCCCTGCGTGAATCTGTCGCTTCGCGCCTGGACGCGGTTCCGCGACTGCGGCGCCGGCTCTCCCAGCCCGCCTTCGGCCTCGGCGACGCCCACTGGGTCGACGACCCGGACTTCTCGATCGAGGCGCACGTCGACGCGGTTCACCTCGTGCCGGGCAGCGGTGACGGGCGGCTCGAAGAGATCGCCGGCCGCCTGCTCTCCCGGCCGCTGGACCGCGAGCGCCCGCTATGGCGGCTGCAGCTGGTCACCGGACTGGGGCCCGAGCAGTTCGCGATCGTCGGCCAGGCCCACCACGCGCTGGTCGATGGCGTGGCAGCGGTGGAGATCGCCACCGTCCTCTTCGACGGCGCGGTCCCGGCCCAGGCGCCGGTGCCCTGGCAGCCGGCGCCGGAGCCCTCGACCGCCGAGATGCTCACCGCTTCGGCCCTCTCCCGAATCGGGGCCGGTGGCGACGTGGCCACCACGGTCGCCCGCTCCCTGGCCGCGGGCGCCGACACGGTGCGCGAGGCGCTCTCGATCCTCGCCACGCTGGTGACGCCGATGCCCCGCACCGCCCTCGAGCGCTCGGCCACCAGCCGGCGCCGCATGGCCGTCGTCTCGGCGGAGATTGCCCCGATCCGCGAGTCGGTCGGTCGCCACGGCGCGACCCTCAACGACGCCCTTCTGGCTGCCTCATCGGTGGCCGTGGGCGCGGCCCTGGCCCGCCGGGGCGAGGAGCCCGACCACGTGCGCGTTCTCGTTCCCGCCGACGTACGCGAGGACGGCGAGAGCGGCGCCGATCACGGCAACCGGATTTCGATTCTCGCCGTCGAACTGCCCCTGGGGCGTCCCGACCTGGAGCGAACGCTTAAGACCGTCCGCGCCCGCACCCGGACGCTCAAGAGCGCCGATCACGCCGGCGCGCTCGACGCCGCAATCCGCTCGGCCGAGCTGCTCCCGCCCCCGGTCCGCAGCGCCGCGGTCAAGGCGACGGCGGCCGCCGCCCACTTCACCCTGGTCATCTCCAACGTGCCGGGGCCGCCGGCGCAGATTGGCGTCCTGGGCCGCGAGCTCGAGGCGATCTGGCCGGCCGTGCCGCTGGTCGACGGCCACGCCCTGTCGATCGGAGCGGTCTCCTACGGCGGCCGGCTCCACGTGGGCTGTTACGGGGACGCGACGCTGGTGCCGGATATCGACCAGGTCGCCGCCGACCTCGGCGCGGCGCTGGCCGAACTGGCCGAGCTTCCGGAGCCCGAAGAGACGCCCTGGCGCCGGCGCGCGCGCGAGCGGCGCGCCGCCCACCGGGCAGCCTGAGCCGGTGGAGGCTACCGCTGGCTCAGTCGGGTCGCGGGCCGTCTATGCGGTCGACCAGGAGCCAGGCCGAAGGCAGCACTACCGCCCCGACCGCCGCCTTGATCAGCCCACCAACGATGAAGATCGTAAAGCCGTTGTGGACGACCCAGCCCCAGTCCTCGCCGGTGGCGAGCTGTAGGCCGACGAGGCCGAAGGCGAAGATGATCAGCTGGCCGACGACGAAGCCCA
>CAIKSH010000081.1 GCA_903830015.1 uncultured Solirubrobacterales bacterium
ACCGAGCCGGTCGGCTGCTCGATCAAGTGGCGCGAGTAGGCCCGCGGCCGATTCCTTGCAGTCCGTCAGAACCCGGGCGTACGGTGCGACCTCACCCCCATGGACATCTCCGTAACCAGGCTGGATGAAGAGAGCGCGGTAAGGCTGGAGGACGGCCGGCTGCAGGTCGACGGCCTCGAGGTCACCGACCCGGCGGCGGTAGAGCTGGCCCGCCAGCGCGAGGAGCTCGGCCAGCGGCTGGACGAGCTCGTAACCCAGATGGTGGAGATCGGCGCCCGCGTGCTCAGCCGCGAGCAGACCGCCGCCGAGGCCGACTACGTTCGGGCCGAGTTCGAGCGCCAGGCCCGCGACCTCGAGGCGAGCTTCGGCGAGCGCGCCCAGGCGGTGAGCACCGACCTGAACGAGAAGATCGACGCCGCCTTCGGCGCCGAGGCCGGGCTGGTGCCCAGGCTGCTCGAGCGCCACTTCGGCGAGGAGTCGAGCGCCGCCGTCCAGAACCGCGTGGAGGCGCTGGTCAAGGAGCTGCTCGCCGGCCACAAGGAGGCCCTGGCGCGCCAGTTCACGGCCACCGACGAGAGCAACCCGCTGGGCCAGTTCCAGAAGGCCGCCGTCGACGCCATCAAGCAGAACTCGGAGGCCCAGGCCAAGCAGCTGGTCGAGATGAACCGGACGATCACCGAGCTGCGCAGCCAGCTCGAGGGCCTGGCCGCCCAGGAGGAAAAGGAAGAGGCGGTAGCCGCCGAGGCCGAGAAGGGAACGGCGAAGGGACGCAGCTACGAGGAGCAGGTCGTCGAGGCGCTCGCCGCCCTGGCCGGCGCCCGGGGCGACCATGCCGAAGGGGTCGGCGAGCTGACCGAGGGCGGCGGCAAGACCGGCGACGCCGTGGTCGAGGTGGGCGCCCAGTCGGGCCCGACGCGGGCCCGGATCACCTTCGAGGCCAAGGACTCACGTCTCTCGCGCCCGAAGATGATCGAGACCCTCGACCGCGCCCGCGAGCAGCGCTCCGCCGACTTCGCCGTCCTCGTCGTGCCCTCCGACGAGAAGGTTCCTGCCGGCACGCTCGTCCTGGAGGAGATCCAGGGAGACAAGATGGTCGTCACTTGGGACCCGGCCGACGGCTCGACGCTGACCCTGGAGACCGCTTACGCGCTGGCCCGGGCCCGGGTCCTGATGACCGGCGGCGGGGGCGAGGCCGACGCCGCCCAGATCGCCGATGCGGCCGACCGGGCCCTGGAGCTGCTCAAGCAGGTCAAGAAGATCAAGAACTCGCTGACCAGCGCCAAGACGCAGATCGACAGCGGCGCCGGCGCGGTCGAGGAGATGGCCGCGGCGGTCAGGCTCCAGCTCGAGCGGATCGCCGAGCTGACCGTGCCCGGCGAAGAGGGCTAGCGCTCTTCTTCGGCGCCGTCGTCGTCGCGGCCGGCGAGCCGGTCGCGGCCGCGCTGCACGGCCCCGATGAACTTCGAGAGGTTGACCTCGAGCGTCCCGAGGATCTCGTCGGCGTAGTCCTCGGCGCCGAGCCGGATCTCGCGCTCGCGGGCGCGGGCGTCCTCGAGAATGTCTTCGGCCTCGCGCTCGGCCTGGCGGGTGACCTCCTCCTGGGAGATCAGCTGCTCCTGGCGGTCGCGGCCTTCCTTGATGATGCGCTCGGCCTCACGCTTGGCCTCGGCGAGCATCTCCTGGCGCTCCTTGACGATCCAGCGGGCCTGCTTGATCTCCTCGGGGATCGTGGCGCGCATCTGGTCGAGGATGTCGTAGATCTCTTCCTTGTCCACGCGGACCTGGTCGGTGAGCGGCACCGGCTTGGCGTTGTGAACCTGGTCGTCGAGCTTGTCGATCAGTACGAGAACGTCCATGACATTCAGCCTTTCGCTATCGGGCCAGCTGTTCCTTCAGGCGCAATGAAACCTTCGGGGTGACCATTTCGTCGATATTTCCCCCGAACATCGCCAGCTCCTTGATCCCGCTGGAACTGAGGAAACTGTACTGGGGGCTGGCCATCATGTAGAGGGTCTCGATATCCGGCGCCTGCTGGCGGTTGAGCTGGTTCATCTCCGACTCGTACTCGAAGTCGGAGATTGCGCGCAGCCCCTTGACGATCGTGGAGGCGCCGATCTCGCGGGCGAAGTCGACCACGAGCGTGGCGAAGGGCTCGGCCCGCACGTTCCCCAGGCCCCCCACGGCGTCCTCGATGAACTCGAGCCGCTCCTCGACCGGGAAGAGCGTGGAGCCCTTGCGGACCGGGAGGTTGACTACGGCGACCACCACCTCGTCGAAGATCCGGGCCGTCCGCGTGATCACGTCGATGTGGCCGAGGGTGATCGGGTCGTAGGTGCCGGGACAGACGGCTGTGCGCTTCTTCTCACTCACGGGATGAATGGATCCTGATGACGGTGTCGCCGTAGCGGCGTTCGTGAACCATAGGGAGGTCGAGCGCCGGGGGGTCGCGCCGGTCGCATTCCAGCACGATCCGCCCCCCCGGCGCCAGCAGGCCCGGCAGCAGCTCCTCCAGGTGGGAGAGCACCGCCTGCGCCTCGGCGTAGGGCGGGTCGAGGAAGACCAGGTCGAACGCCTCGCCCTTCCCCACCAGTCGCCGCGCCTCGGCGACCGCGTCGCCGCGGACGAGGGTCGCCTCGCCGGCCACTCCCAGGCTCTCGAGATTCGCCGCGACCGCAGCGGCCGCCCCGCGGTCCTTCTCCACCAGCACCGCAGAGGCCGCCCCTCGGGACAGCGCCTCGATCGCCAGTGCGCCCGATCCGGCGAAGAGGTCGAGCACCTGCAGCCCGTCGAGCGGTCCCAGCGTCGAGAAGAGCGCCTCGCGAACGCGGTCGGAGGTGGGCCGCGAGGCCCGGGGCGGAGACTCGAGCCGTCGGCCGCCGAACCGGCCGGCGATCACCCGCATCAGGCCGGGATCGCCTCGGCGGGCAGTCGGCTGGCGCCGGCCTCGAGCGCATCGGCGAGGATCGACCCGGCCGGTGACTGCAGGCCGGGGTCGGCCTCCAGCAGCTCCCGCGCGCCGTGGCGGGCCCGCTCGAGCAGGCCGGCGTCCTCGGGGAAGCGGGCAAAGCGGAAGGCGGCGGCGCCCGACTGGCGGGTTCCGGCCAGCTCCCCTTCGCCACGGAGCTGGAGGTCGATCTCGGCGAGGCGGAAGCCGTCGGCGTACTCGGCGAAGGCCTGGAGCCGCTCGGAACCGGCCGGCCCGAAGCAGATGCACAGCGAGGCGTGCTCGCCACGGCCAACGCGGCCGCGGAGCTGATGGAGCTGGGAGAGGCCGAAGCGCTCGGCGTTCTCGATCAGCATGACGGTGGCGTTGGGCACGTCGACCCCGACCTCGATCACCGTGGTGGCCACCAGGACGTCGGCCTCGCCTTCGGCGAAGGAGCGCATCGCCTCGGCCTTGTCGGCCGAGGACATCTGGCCGTGGAGCAGGGCCACCCGGTAGTCGCCGAACTCCTCGTCCTTGAGCCGTTCGTACTCGGCGGTGGCGGCCCGGGCCTGGAGCGCGTCGGATTCCTCGACCAGCGGGCAGACGATGAAGGCCTGCCGCCCCTGGTCGAGCTCCTCCCGGATCCGCTCGTAGGCCCGGGCGCGCTCGCGGTCGCCCGAGACGCAGTGGGTGGCCACCGGCTGCCGGCCGGCCGGGAGCTCGCGCAGCTCGGTGAAGTCGAGATCCCCGTAGCCCAGCAGGGCCAGCGTCCGCGGGATCGGGGTCGCGGTCATATGCAGGACGTGCGGGGCCATTCCCTCCCCCTCGCCGGCCGCCTTGGCGTCGAGGGCCATCCGCTGGCGGACCCCGAAGCGGTGCTGTTCGTCGACCACCGCGAGGGCCAGCCGGGCAAACCGGACGTCATCCTCGATCAGGGCGTGGGTCCCGACCACCATGCCAAGCTCGCCGCTCTCGAGCCGCTCGAGGATCTCCGCCCGGCGCGCGGCCGGCGTGGAACCGGTGAGCAGGGCGATCGAGACCGGCTCGGCGGCGACCAGCTGCTGGATGGTGGCGAAGTGCTGCTCGGCCAGGGTCTCGGTGGGCGCCATCATCGCCGCCTGGTGGCCCGACTCGACCGCCCGGAGCATCGCCGCGAGGGCGACGACGGTCTTCCCCGAGCCGACCTCCCCCATCAGCAGCCGCTGCATCGGGTGGCCGGCCTCCATGTCGGCCACCACCTGGGCGATCGCCTCCTGCTGGCCGGCGGTGGGCGTAAACGGGAGCTGCTCCTCGAGCCAGCGCGCGAGCAGCCCCGCGTGCGGGCCGTCGCCGTCGAGGACCGGCGCCTTGAGCCGCTCGGCGCGGCCGGCGCGGCGGCGCAGGAGGTCGAGCTGCATGAAGAGCAGCTCGTCGAAGGCGAGCCGGCGACGGGCCTCGGCGACCTCGCCGTCGTGGGCGGCGATCAGGGCGGCGGCGCGGTCGGGCAGCATGTGCTCGGCCCGCAGCCGGCCGGGCAGCGGCTCGGGCGCCAGCAGCGCCGCCCCGAGGTGCTCGCGGACGAGGGCGAGGATCTGGGTCGAGGAGAGTCCCTCGGCGGCCGGGTAGTGGGCGACCTCCCCGTCGTCGGCAAAGCCCTCCGAGGTCGGGGCGTGGGAGCTGACCCGGAAGCGGTTGCGCGACTCGTAGGAGCCGTGGAGCACGAGCCGGGTGCCCGGCGGGTAGCGCTTGGCCAGCCACGGCTGGTTGAAGAAGGTGACCTGCATGACCCCGGTGTCGTCGCCGACCACCGCCTCGACCAGCGGGCGCATGCCGCGCCGGCGCACCGGCCGCGAGGAGATCGAGCGGACCTCGACCACCACCGTCGCCGGCTCGCCGGGAACCAGCGCGTCCACGGTCCGGGCCTCCCGGTTGTCGCGCGGGAGGTGCTCCAGCAGGTCGCCAACCGTCTCGAGCCCCAGGTGGGCGCCGGCCTCGCGCGCCTTGCGGCCGGGGAGCTTAAGCGGCTCCTCGAGCGCCTCCGGGC
>CAIKSH010000082.1 GCA_903830015.1 uncultured Solirubrobacterales bacterium
AGTCCTGGAGGATCACCCGCGCCGGCGTGAAGGCGATCTCCTGGCTGGGCTGCGCCTTCGCGTCCCAGCGGGCAAATGCCTCGATGTCGGCCGCGGTCACCGCGCCGTCGCCCTCGTGGCGCAGCAGGTTCTCGAGCAGGACCTTCAGCGAAAACGGCAGCCGGGCGACGTCGAAGCGCTCCTGCAGCGCTTCCAGCCGGAAGATTTCCAGCTCGCGGCCGCCGGCCTCGAGGGTGGACCGCGCCCCGAAGCTGTCGGCGCTCATCCCCGACCGCCTACTTCTTCAGCAGGGAGTTGAGCGCGGCCTTGAAGCCGTCGGGGTTGGAGATGTCGACGTCGAGCTTGGTGTACGGGCCGCCGGTCGGGCCGACAACGAACGAGGGCGTCGACTGGATGCCGTACTTCTGCGCCTCGGCGTCGGCCGACTGGGCCGGCACGGCAGCGGCGTCGGTCTTGCGGAAGGCGTTGGCCTTGGCCACGTCGACCCCGGCTGCCTTGTACAGGCTGTCGATGAAGTCGTCGGTCACGTAGCCCGAGTTCTCCTGGCCCTGGTTGTAGTAGAAGAGATCGGTGAAGTTCCACTCGAGGTTCTGCTCGCCGGCGGCGGCCCCGGCGCGCGCCGCGGTCTCCGAGTCGGGGCCGATAAAGGTGAGGGTGCGCAGCTCCATCCGGACCTTCCCGGGGCGCACGAAGTCGTTGATGATCACCGGCAGCGTGTTCAGCGCGAAGTCGCGGCAGAACGGGCACTGGAAGTCGGCGAACTCGATCAGGGTGACCTTGGCGCTCTTCTTGCCCAGGGCGTTTCCGTCCTGCGGGATCCCGTCGAGCATCGCGGTCATCTCCTTGACGCCCTTGACCTGGATGGTCCCGGAACCTCCGCCGGCGGCGTCGTTACCCGAGCTGCCCGAGCCGCCGGAGCTGACCAGGACGATGATCACGGCTACTAAGACGGCGACCGCGATGGCGGCGCCGATGATGATGTTGCGGCGCTTGCGCGGATCGGCGGCGCCGGAGGAAGAAGAGCTCATGCCTCCATTCTGACAACCTCGGCGCCCCCGCACGTCCACATCGGCCGATCGGCCGTAATGGAGGCATGGAGAGCGTCTGGGACTACCCGCGCCCGCCCCGCCTGGAGCCCTGCGAAAAGGCGGTCGAGGTGTTCCTCGGGGGCGAGCGGATCGCCTCCAGCGACCGGGCCCTGCGCGTGCTGGAGACCAGCCACCCGCCGGTGATCTACATACCCGCGCAGGACTTCGTCGACGGGGCCCTGTCGCCTTCTGCGGCGCGGCCGACCTTCTGCGAGTTCAAGGGCGTCGCCGAGTACTTCGACGTCGGCGGCGGTGGCCGGACCGAGAAGGCAGCTGCCTGGCACTACCCCGAGCCGGTCCGCGCCTTCGAGGACCTGCGCGGCCACGTCGCCGTCTACCCGGGTCGCATGGAGCGCTGCACCCTGGGCGGCGAGGAGGTCCAGGCCCAGGAGGGCGACTTCTACGGCGGCTGGATCACCTCCGACATCGAAGGCCCGTTCAAGGGAGGGCCGGGCACCCGCGGCTGGTAGCTGGCCAGCGTTGTCCGTTAGGGTCGGCGGGAACCCGTCCAGCCAGGAGGAACAAGGTGCCGCACGCAGATATCAACGGTCAGTCGATCCACTACGAGGACTCCGGGGGCGACGGGCCGGCGATCGTCTTCTCGCACGGCTTCTTCATGAGCGGCGCCATGTTCGAGCCCCAGGTGGAGGCGCTAAAGGACCGCTACCGCTGCATCACCTGGGACGAGCGCGGCCACGGCCAGACGGTCACCAGCCCCGAGCCCTTCAGCTACTGGGACTCGGCCGACGACCTGGTCGGGCTGCTCGACCACCTGGGCATCGACCAGGCCGTGATGGCCGGGATGTCGCAGGGCGGCTTTCTCTCCCTGCGGGCCGCGCTGGCCCACCCCTCCCGGGCGCGGGCGCTGATCCTGATCGACAGCCAGCCGGGCCCGGAGAACCCGGAGACCCTGGAGGGCTACAACCAGATGATCGCCGCCTGGACCGCCCCCGGCGGGCCGCCCCAGGAGATCGTCGACACCGTCGGGGCGATCATCCTCGGCGCCGGCTTCGACGACCCGAGCTGGATGGAGGCGGCGCGCAACATGGAACCCGACACCGTCAACCAGATCTACGCGACGCTCACCTCGCGCGACGACGTGACCCCGCGCCTCGGCGAGATCGGGATCCCGGTCCTCGTGATCCACGGCGACCAGGACGTCGCGATCTCCATCGACGTCGCCCGCGCCTACGTCACACAGCTACCCGACGGCGAGCTGGTCGAGGTGGAGGGCGCCGGCCACGCGGCCAACCTCAGCCATCCCGAGCCGACCAACGCGGCCATCGAGGCCTTCCTGGCCCGGCTCTAGTCCGCGGTCAGGAGCCGGCGGCCGCGGCCGCCTGCGGCCCGCCGGCTCCCGCCTGGCCGGCCTGCGCCTCCTGCTCCCTGGGAGGCAGGAGCGCGAGGAGGAGGAAGAAGATGATGAGGGCGAACGCGGTGAGCGCCAGCGTAGGAACGGTGATGTAGTCGAGCGGCGCCAGGCCGAACAGCCAGTTGGTGGCACATCCGCCGCCGCCGCTGGTCTTGCAGCCCTGGCTCTCCAGCGACGGGTTTATCTCCACGTACCGGTGCCAGGCGGCCACGCCGGCGCCGGCCACCGCAACGGCCATGGCCAGCCCCGTGATGATGCGCTGCTTGAAGATGGCGGCCAGGAGGAGGATCGGGACCAGCGGATACATCGCGTAGCGCTGGTACCAGCAGAGCTTGCAGGGGATGAAGCCCGCGTACTCCGAGAGGAAGAGGCTGCCGCCCGTGGCCAGCAGGGCAATCACGAAGGCGATCCACAGTTCCGAGCCCTTGAGACCCACCCGGAGCCAGTCCAGGGCCCGGCGCGACGGGGCAAAGAAGATCGCGGTCACGGCCAGCACGACCATGGCCAGCAGGAAGGCCTGGCCGACGATGGCAAAGCCGGAGATAATCTGGATGAAGGGCTCGGTTAGCGGCTTCACGGCTCCCGATGAAGGTAGCCCAAGGAGCGGGAGCGACGGGACTCGAACCCGCGACCTCCGGCGTGACAGGCCGGCGCTCTAACCAACTGAGCTACGCCCCCGTGGCGCCGGGAGAGTATGACAACCGGCCGCGGGTAGTCTCTTCCCCGTGCTGGAGGCCCCCGCACCCCACGACGACAACCCGCTCCGGCTGATCCTGCAGGACATCGCCGACGACCGGGCAGCCACGGTGCCGTGGCCTCCCGGTCCGCGCGGCTTCAGCCTCCCGCGCACCCGGCAGTACGCGCGAAACCCGCTGCCGCTGATGATCGACCTCTACGAGCGCTACGGGCCGGTCTACACCGTCAAGATCCTCCACTTCAACGTGGTGATGATGCTCGGCCCCGAGGCCAACCACTACATGCTCGTCTCGAACGCGTCGAACTTCCGCTGGCGCGAGGGCCACATGCGGGACCTCATTCCGCTCCTGGGTGACGGGCTGCTCACCATCGACGGCACGCTCCACCGCTCCTCGCGCAAGATGATGATTCCCGCTTTCCACCGGGAGAAGATCGCCGTGGCGACGGAGATCATCGAGGAAGAGGTAGACGACGCCGCGGGGGCACTCGTTCCCGGCCAGGTAATCGACCTCTACGACTGGACCCGCCACCTGGCCCTGCGGATCGCGATGCGGGCCCTCTTCGGGCTGGATCCCGACCTCTCGCGGGCCGGCGACTTCGACGCGGCCCACGAGTTCGAGGCGGCGCTCTCCTTCCACGCCCGCGACGTGGCCATGCAGCTGGCCCGCGGCCCCGGCACCCCCTACGCCCAGGTGCTCAAGAGCCGCCAGCGGCTCGACGAGCTGGTCTACGCGGAAATCGCCAGCCGGCGCCAGAGCGGCCAGCGCGGGGACGACGTCCTCTCCCTCCTGCTCGACGCGACCTTCGAGGACGGCACGCCGCTGAGCGACAAGCAGGTCCGCGACCACGTGATGACACTGCTCTTCGCCGGCCACGACACGACCACCTCGACGGTGGCCTTCATGTTCTACGAGCTCTCCCGCAACCCCGGGCTGCTCGAGGACCCCCGGATCACCCCGGAGATGGTGCTCGACGAGACGCTGAGGATGTACCCGCCGGCCTACATCGGCCCGCGCCGCTCGGTGGAGCCCTACGAGTTCGCGGGAGCAACCGTGCCGGGCAACGCGCACGTGAACTACTGCTCGTGGGCCAGCCACCACCTGCC
>CAIKSH010000083.1 GCA_903830015.1 uncultured Solirubrobacterales bacterium
ATGCGGGCCACGCCGGGCCGGGCGCGGGCGCGGGGCGACCGGCGGGCGCGAGGGGGGCACCGGCGAGCCGCCGTTCCCGCTGCTCCCTCCATCCGGCTCCTTGCGGATCGCCCACCAGACGATCGCGAGCAGCGCGACGATCGGGATCTTGAGCACGACCATCAGGTAGAAGAAGGTCCAGCCGTTCACGGCCGCCATGGTAACCGGGAGGCTGGCGGCATGCAGCGCGTGGCGCACAGCCGCTCGCGGCGTCCCCTTGTAACTAGGAGCGGAGCCCGATCGGGCGGTGTTCGAAGGTCGTCATGCGCTGAAGCTCGGCCACGCGACCGGTCACCTCGTCACCGGTCAGGCCGACCATCCGCTCGGTGCCGAAGTCCTCGACGTTGAACGAGGCCATCGCCGTTCCGTAGACCATCGCCCGCACCAGCAGGTCGTGGTCGACCGCCTCGCCTTCGTGGGCCGCGACGTAACCGACCATCCCGCCGGCGAAGGTGTCGCCGGCGCCGGTCGGGTCGATGGCGAGGTCTATCGGGAAGGCCGGCAGGGCGAAGTACCCCTCGGGCGTGAACAGGGCGGCTCCGTACTTGCCCTGCTTGGCGACGACCGACGAGGGTCCCCACGTGAGGATCTCCCGGGCCGCGGCCACGAAGCTCGGCGCGCCGGTCAGCATCTCGAGCTCCTCGTCGTTGAGGATCAGGCAGTCGACGCCGGCGATCGTCTGGACGAGCGAGTCGCGGTCGATGTTGATCCACAGGTCCATCGAGTCCATCGCCACGAAGCGCGCCGACCCGCACTGCTCGCGAACCTCGCGCTGAAGGTCGGGCTGGATGTTGGCCAGGAAGAGCACGTCGCACCCCTGGGCCGCCGGCGAGAGCTTGGGCTGGAAGCTCTCGAACACGTTGAGCTCGGTTTCCAGCGTCTCCCGGCGGTTGAGGTTCTCGTGGTACTCGCCCTTCCAGAAGAAGGTCTTTCCGTCCTCTACGAGCTCGACGTCGTCGGTGTTGGTACCGCGGGTCTGCAGCGTCTCCCACGACTGCGCGTCGAAGTCGCCCCCCACCGGGCCGATAACCCGGACCTCGTCGAAGAAGGAGGCGGCCAGGGCGAAGTGCGTGGCGGCGCCGCCGAGCATGCGGTCGCGGCTCCCCGAAGGAGTCGTGACGGCGTCATAGGCGATCGATCCGACGACGGTGAGGCTCATGCGGGCTGGCAGGTTACCCTGCGGCGACCATGAGGGCGGTACAGCAGCTGGCGTTCGGGGGTCCCGAGGTGCTCGAGCCGGCCGAGCTTCCCGACCCCCAGCCAGGGCCGGGGGAGCTGCTCGTGGAGGTCGAACTGGCCGGCGTCAACTTCGCCGACACCCACCAGCGCCGCAACGAGTACCTGGCCGAAGCCGAGCTCCCGTTCGTCCCGGGCTCGGAGGTGGCCGGCACCGTGGCCGGCACCGGCCGGCGCGTGGTGGCCATGACCGGTGGTCGCGGCGGCTATGCCGAGCTCGCCGTGGTCTCGGAGGCGATGGCCTTCGGGCTGCCCGACGGGCTGGGCCCGCACGAGGCGCTCGCGCTCCTGGTCCAGGGGCTGACCGCCTGGCACCTGCTGCGCAGCTGCGCCCGCCTGGCTCCGGGGGAGAGCGTCGCCGTCCACGCGGCGGCCGGTGGCACCGGCTCGCTGGCCGTCCAGCTGGCCCGCGAGTTCGGCGCCGGGACCGTGGTCGCCACCGCCTCGACCCCGGAGAAGCGCGAGCTGGCCCTGGCCTGCGGGGCCGATGTCGCCATCGACGGCGCGCCGGAGGGGCTGGCCGATCGCCTGGTCGAGGCCGCCGGCGGAAGGCTCGACGTCGTTCTCGACGCGATCGGCGGCCAGGTGTTCGACGAGTCGATGGAGGCGCTGGCCCCGTTCGGCCGGATGGTCACCTACGGGGTCTCGGGAGGCAAGACCAACACGGTCAATACCCGGTCGCTCATGAAGAACGGCCAGGCGGTTGTCGGGTTCTGGCTGGCCCACTGCTACGAGCGGCCCGAGCTGCTGGCGCCGCCGCTGGCCGAGTGTTTCGACCTGGCCGCCGAGGGGCGCCTTCGCCCGCTGCTCGGGGAGCGATACCCCCTCTCCCGCGCGGCCGCCGCCCAGGAGGACCTCGCCGGGCGCCGGACCACCGGCAAGCTCGTCCTGGACCCCTCGGCCTGAAGGTCGCCGGGCCGAGGCCCTAACCTCACCCCGTGACCAATTTCGCCGACCTGGGCCTCTCCGAGACGACGCTCGAGGCCCTCACCAACGTCGGCTACTCCGAGCCGAGCCCAATCCAGGAGCAGACCATCCCCGCGCTGCTCGAGGGGCGGGACATCATCGGGCAGGCGCAGACCGGCTCGGGCAAGACCGCCGCTTTCGGCCTGCCGATCATCGAATACATCGACCCCGACGGCCCGACCGCCCAGGCGCTGGTGCTCACGCCGACCCGCGAGCTCTGCATCCAGGTGACCCAGGCGCTGCGCGCCTACGGCGAGCCGAAGGGGGTCGACGTGGTCGCGGTCTTCGGCGGCGCGCCGATCAAGGGCCAGCAGGCCCAGCTGCGCGACGGCGGCCACATCGTCGTCGGGACGGTCGGCCGCGTGTCGGACCTCATGCAGCGCGCGTCGCTGATCCTCCACGACTGCCGCTTCGTCGTCCTCGACGAGGCCGACGAGATGCTCGACCTCGGCTTCCTGGAGGACGTCGAAAAGATCCTCATGCAGACCCCCAACGGCCGCCAGACCGCGCTCTTCAGCGCGACCATGCCGCCGCCGATCCGCAAGCTCGCCGACCGCTTCCTCTACGAGCCGGAGGTGATCCGCGTCCAGGCGCCGACCCTCACCGTCGACACCGTCGAGCAGTTCCAGGTCGAAGTCGACCAGAAGGCCAAGCCGGACATGCTCGTAGAGGTGCTCGCCGAGGAGAAGCCGACCCAGGCGATCGTCTTCGTCCGCACCAAGGTTCGCTGCGACCAGCTCTACAAGCGGCTGCGCGACCGGGGCATGAATGTCAAGGCGCTCCACGGCGACATGTCCCAGGGATCGCGCGACGGCGTGATGCTCGGCTTCAAGGGCGGCCGCGTGCCGATCCTCGTGGCCACCGACGTGGCGGCCCGCGGGCTGGACATCTCCACGGTCACCCACGTCATCAACTACGACGTGCCCTCCTCGCCCGACGTCTACGTCCACCGGATCGGCCGCACCGGGCGGGTCGGCCGCTCGGGCCGCGCCATCACCTTCGTCGAGCCCCGCCAGAAGGGCGAGCTGGAGGCGATCGAGAAGCACATCGGCGCCGGCATCTCGCCCTGGGCCCCCGGGGCGACGACCGAGCCGGCCGCGGTCAGCGAGGGCCCCCGACGCCATGACAAGCCCGAGGTCGGCCGCCGGCGCCGGCGCCGCTCGCGGTCCAGGGAGAGCGAGCCGGCCAACGGCAGCTCCCCGGACGGTGGGGAGGCCCCGGCCACGGACGACACCGCCTGGGCCAAGCTGGTCGTCTCGGCGGGCAGCGCCGACGGGATCGAGCCGGCCGACCTCGTCCGCGTGGTCACCGCCGAGGCGGGAATCGGCGGTGAAGAGGTCCGCGACGTGAAGATCCTCGAGCGCTTTGCCTTCCTCTCGGTGCCCGAGGACCGGGCGAAGGGAGTGGTGGAGGCGGTGAGCGGCGCCGACTGCAACGGCACGCGGCTGGAGCTCGAGCCGGCCGGGCGCTGACGGTTCCTTATTGCCCGCCGCGGGTACTCGTGCCATCCTTATGGGAGTGATCCAGCTAACCGACCAGCCCGACCTGCCGCTCGAAGAGGGCGCGCTCGGCCTTGCCACCGACGATTCGCTGCTCGCACCGGTCGAGGCCTCCGACCTGCCGCCGGTCGGCGAGCACGACTGCCGCGTCTGCGGCGCCTTCGTGGAGCCCGACCAGGACTGGTGCCTGGAGTGTGGCGCCGCCGTCGAGGAGCCCCGCCGGATTCCGGGCCTGGCCACCGTCGGTCTCGCCGGGGTCTTCACGCTCGTGCTCGCCGGGGGCGCAGTGGCCGCCGGCGTGGCCGCGCTCAACGACACCATCCCTCCGCGGGATACGAAGGTGAAGACGGTTGCCCAGGAGGCACCGGCTCCCGCCCCGGCCGACGACACCCTCTCCGAAGATCCCCTCGCCCCCGACTCGGGTTCGACCGCCGATTCCCAGCTCACCCCCGTCGCCCCGGTCGACACCGGTGGCTCGACCGGCGGCGGGACGACGCCGGTGATTCCCGACAACGGGGGAGGCGGAGGCTCGACCGAGCCCAAGGCCTTCGACCTGCCCAGCAGCGCGGCTGCGCTCTATGACCCGCAGATGCGCTTCCAGGCCTCCAACGATCCCGCCCTGGCGATCGACGGCGCCAAGACGCCGACCTGGTTCGTCACAACGGCCGCCGACGGCGACATGAACATCGGCCTCCAGGTCGACCTGCAGAAGTCGCGCAAGGTCACGCGCCTGACCATGACCACCAAGACGCCGGGCTTCACGATGTACGTGCTCGGCGACAAGGGAGTCGATCCGCCCGACAAGGTCGGCGACATGACCACGCTGGGGGAGGCCGCTTCGATCGACGCCGCCGCCGAGAGCGGCAAGCCGGCACCGGAGCCGGGCGATAAGGCCGGTGACGAGAGCTTCGAGCTGAGCCTCGGGAACACCGACAAGAAGTGGCGCACGGTGGTGCTCTGGTTCACCGTTCCCCCCAGCAAGGGCCCGACG
>CAIKSH010000084.1 GCA_903830015.1 uncultured Solirubrobacterales bacterium
CTTCGTCGGCGACGAGCCGGCCCGTTCCGGCTCGTACGCCCTGCGGCTCAACCGCGCGGCCGCGCAGGCCGCACAGGCCGACACCGCCACCGAAAAGCAGTTCGAACTCGTGGAGGGGCTCTTCCCGATCCGCGGGCGCCACCGGCTCTCCTCGAGCGAGACCCAGCGCTTCGGCGGCGGGCGCGGCCACCAGGGAACCGACCACTTTGCCGCCTGCGGAACCCCGCTGGCCGCATGGACCAGGGGCACCGTCCAGTTCGTGGGCAGCCAGTCGCGGGCCGGCAACTACGTCGTCATCGCGCGGCCCAACGGCGAGTCCTACGCCTACATGCACCTGCGCGACCGGGCACCGGTCGAGAAGGGCGAGACCGTCTACACCGGCCAGCGCCTGGGCCTGGTCGGCGACACCGGCAGCGCCAGCGGCTGCCACCTGCATATCGAGCTCTGGACGGCACCGGGCTGGTACAAGGGCGGCCGCCCCTACGACTCGCTGCCGCTGATGAAGCGGCTCGACGGCCTCGACTGACCCCGAGTGCCCGGGGAGGGACTCGAACCCCCACATCCCTCGCGGGACCGCCGGGTTTAAGCCGGCTGCGTCTACCAGTTCCGCCACCCGGGCCAGGGCGCCGTATCCTCAGGTTATGGCCTCGCGCCGATCCCGGAAAACCGCGAAACCTTCGGGCCCCGGCGGTGTTGTTATGGCCGAGGGAGCAATAGTGGAGGCATCTGCCATACCGAGCGCAGCGCCCGGCCTGAAGCGGCCCGTGGCCCTGATGCGCCTGCAGTCCGACGAGAAGCTCGTCGCCATGACGCGTGGCGGCGACCAGGGCGCCTACGAGGCGCTTATGGGGCGCTACCACTCGCGGATCCTCGGCTTCACCCGCCACATGCTCGGCAGCCGGGAGGACGCCGAGGACGTGACCCAGGAGAGCTTCGCCGCGGCCTACAGCGCGATGATGGCTGACGAGCGGCCGATCAACGTCAAGCCCTGGCTCTACCGGATCGCGCGCAACCGGTCGCTCAACCACATGCGCCGCCAGAAGGCGGTCGGCGTAGAGGACTTCGACCTTCACGTCGCCGACCACGGCCGCACCACCGCCGACGAGGCCGGCCAGCGCGAGGAGCTGCGCCAGCTGATGGGCGACGTCCAGGCGCTGCCCGAATCCCAGCGGACCGCCCTGCTCCTGCGTGAGATCGACGCCCTCTCCTACGACCAGATCGCCGAGGCGATGGAGACCACCGTTCCGAGCGTCAAGTCGCTACTGGTTCGCGCCCGTGTCGGCCTCGCCGAGGCGGCCGAGGCGCGTCGGCTCTCCTGCGACGAGGTCCGGCTGGAGCTCGGCGAGGTCGCCGAAGGGCTGACCCGCCTCTCGCCCCCGGCCCGCCGCCACGTAAAGGACTGCGACCGCTGCAAGGCCTTCAAGGCCCACCTGAAGGAGAACAACAAGGCACTGGCCCTCATGCTCCCGATCGGGCCGCTCCTGCTCGCCAAGAAGTTCCTCTTCGCCCAGCTGGGCACCGCGGCCAGCGCGTCGGGCGGCGTGGGCATCGCCACCTCGGGCGGCCTGCTTAGCGGCGCCGCCAGCTCGGTAGCCACCAAGGCCGCGGCCACCGCCGCCGCCGCAGCGCTGGTTACCGCCGGCGCCGTCGAGGTCCGTCACGCCACGACCACCGAGCCGACCCGCCAGGCCGCGCCGGTTGTCGCGCAGGTTCCCGACCCGCCGGTGCCCGCCGTGACCGTCGTCCCCGTGCCCGATGCGCGCGAGACGGCCAGCGATGCGAAGGCTCCGGCGACCGTCGAAGCCCCGGTGGCCGCACCGGTCGAGACGCCCGCCACGACCACCGAGCCCGCGCCGGCCACCAATGCTCCCGCTGCCCCGGCACCGGTCGAGGAGCACCACGACGTCGTGACCGTCCCGCCCGAGCCGGCCCCGGCTCCGAGCCCGGCTCCGGCTCCGGCTCCTGAACCCCAGCCGTCCGCCCCCGAGGCGGTCCCGGTACCCAACGCCGGGCCGGCACCTGCGCCTGCCCCGGCGCCGACGCCCGAGCCCGCGCCTTAGCCCGCCGCGTCCGGTCGCCGCTTACTGGCCGGCGAGGCGGACCGAACGGACGGTGCGCATGAGCGGATCGGCCTGCGCCACCTCCCAGACCGTCTGGGGGCTTCCCGAGCCGGCCCGCAGCGCCTGCGCGTTGATGTCGATCCCGACGCGGTCCTTCAGGTCGTCGGAGAAGAGCAGGATCCGACGCCCGTACCAGGTCTTTCCGTTACGGCTGGTCTGGTAGTAGATCTGGTAGCCGGCCTGGCCGCCGTAGTTGACCGGCTGCTCGCCGCGGACGACGAAGGTCGGGTCCTC
>CAIKSH010000085.1 GCA_903830015.1 uncultured Solirubrobacterales bacterium
GAAGTTGACGACGTTGAGGACCTGGATGTCCTCCTCGAGCTCGGGGAGGGTGATCTGCACCCGCTCGCAGACCTCCTCGACCGAGAGGCGCTGGCCGGCGCGCCCGGAGGTGATCAGGATCGAGGCGAGGGTTACCAGGCGGGCGAAGCGCTCGGGCCGGATCGCCGCCTCGCGCCGGCCGCGGGGCTCCTCCTCGGGCTCTTCCTCCTCGGTGGTGGCGCTGGGTAGGGCCTCGGCGAGCTTGGGCTGGCCCTCGTGGCGCTTGACGATCAGGGAGATCCGCTCCTTGGTCTCGGAGACCAGCTCCGGCGGCCCGGCGATCTTGGCGTGCTCGCCGAGGCTGAAGACGAAGGAGATCAGCTGGCGCGAGGAGGAGTACGGGGTGGTGAAGACCACGTCGCCGTCGCCCTTCTCGATCTCGCCATAGCGGCCGAAGTTGCGCTCGACCTGCCAGGCGATCCGCTCGGAGACGAGGATCTCGGCCACGCCCTGCTCCTCGCCGAACTGCCAGTCGGCGCGGCTGGCGTACTCGCGGGGGTCGAACTCCTCGGGGCGCTTGAAGTCGTGCTCGGCCTTGGTGGCGTAGGCGACCTTGCCCTGGATCCGGGAGAGGCGGAAGACGCGGATCGCCTCGCGCTCGTGGGACCAGCCCAGGAGGTAGAACTGGCCGCCGCGGAAGAGCAGGTGGTAAGGGTCGACCTTCCGCGAGCCGATCTCGTCGCGCTCCATCGTGAAGTAGTCGAAGGTGACCGTCTTCTGGCGGAAGATCGCGGTCTCGATCTTGGCCAGCCGCTGGGAGAGCTCGTGGCCGCCGGCCGAGGCGGTGATCCCGAGGGCCAGCGAGTTCTGCTCGGGGCCGTCGAGGGGGCTCGGGCGGCCCCAGGTGATCTGCTGGAGGGCCAGTCGGAGCGGCTCGGCGTAGGCGAACTCGCCGTCCAGGAGGCTGAGCGCGACCTGGAGGGCGGCGAGCTCATCGTCGGTGAACTCGATCGCCGGGAGGTGGAAGTTCTCCGGCCGCAGCGAGTAGTTCTCCTGCTCGGCGGCGCCGTCGGAGGGCCGGTCGACGGTGAGCTGGATGCCCAGCGAGTCGAGCTCGGCGCGGTCGGCGTAGAAGCGGCGGGCGAAGGCGTCCTCGTTCATCCCGCTGTAGCCCTCCACGTCGCGGCGGATCTCCAGGGCGGTGACCGGGCGACGTTCGGCCATGAGGTAGGAGATGAGCGAGAGCTGACGGATCAGCTTTTCGGTGTCCTTCGCCATTGGCCGGTCACCATATTCGCAGCCCGGCCGCGGCAGGCCTCCCGGGACCGGTGCGGTTTCGGACTTTGCGGGTTTTCAGGCCGCGGCCCGGCCCGGCGAGCCTTCGCCGGCGGGGCCGAACCAGGCGCCGCCGCCGAGGGCGCGGTCGAAGCCCGACCAGCTGCTGCCCGGCGCCAGCTCGCGCTCGAGCCGGTCGAAGCTGCCCAGGCGGCCGCCCAGGTTGTCGATCATGTGGACGAGGGTCGCCTCGCGCGTGGCGGGCACCACCGGGCTTCCGTGCTCGAGCGAACCGTGGTGGCTGAGGATGATGTGGGAGATCGCCTGGGCCAGGGCCGGCGGGAAGCCGTCGATCTCCTCCATCGCCTGGCGCACGATCGCGTAGCCGAGCGGGATCTCGCCCTGCAGGCGGCCGGCGTCGGAGAGGTCGATCACGCCGTCTGATTCCTCGTAGGCCTCGGTCTTGCCGATGTCGTGGAGGATCGCCCCGGTGACCGCGATGTCCCGGTCGATCCCGGGGAAGGTGGAGCTGGCGGCGCTGACCGCCTCGGCGACGGTGAGCGAGTGCTCGAGCAGGCCGCCGGGGTAGGCCTGGTGGATGAACTTGGCCGCCGGCGCCTGGCGGAAGCGCTCCCAGCGGCTGCCGTCCGGGCCGATCAGGCCGTCGAGGAGCTGCTGCAGGTGGGGGTCCTGGATGGTGGCCAGCAGCGAGCGCAGGTCGGCCTCCATGGCCTCCACGTCGCGGGTGGGGCCGACGCTCAGCTCGGCCTCGTCGTAGCTGCCCTCGTCGGCCTCGCGGACGCCGTAGAGGCGCAGCTGCGGGCCGTAGCGCTCGTGTACCTCGTACTTCGCGCGCACGTGGACCGGTCGGCCAGTCCGGCAGAGTTCGGAGTGGGAGTCGACGTCATCCCAGACCATCGCGGGCAGCGCGCCGCTGCGGTCGCCGAGCGTGAGCTTGAGGTACGGGTCGCCGTTGCCCTTCTCGCGGCGCTCGGCGGCCTTGACCAGGAGCACCTGGTCGAGCTCGTCTCCTTCACCGAATTCGCTGAGCAGCACCGGCGCAACGGTAGGGGTGCTTTCGGACGGCTGACGGGGCCGGTTCATCGCTGTAGGGTTGCCCGCTGGTGGCGGAATCGGACATGGCGCAGACGGCGATAATCACCGGCGGTACCGGCGGCCTGGGCACCGCGGTGACCACCCGCTTCCTCGACGACGGCTGGCGCGTGGTCGTGCCGTGGGTGGCCGAGTCGGAGCTCGGCCGGCTCGAGGAGCGCGACGGGCTGGAGCTGGTCCAGGCCGACCTGCTCGACGAGGGCTCGGTGGCCGAGGTGGCCGCGCTGGCCGGCGATTCCACGCGCGCGGTGGTGAACCTCGTCGGCGGCTTCCACGCCGGGGAGCCGATCCACAAGACCCCGCTCTCCGACCTGGAGGGCCAGCTGCGGCTCAACCTGTTCACCGGCTGGCTGGTGACCTCGGCGGCGCTCCCGGCGATGCTCGCTGCCGGCGACGGCGCGATCGTCTGCGTGGCCTCGCGCGCCGCGCTGGATCCCTTCAGCGGCGGTGCCCCCTACACGATCGCCAAGCAGGCGGTCCTCGGCTTCGTCGACGCGCTCGACGCCGACTACTCGGCCGAGGGGATCCGGGCCAACGCGATCCTGCCCTCGGTAATCGACACGCCCGGCAACCGCGCCGCCCAGCCCGACGCCGACCCCTCCGGCTGGGTCTCTCCGGCGCAGCTGGCCGACACCATCGCCTTCCTCTGTTCACCCGGGGCCGCCGCGACCAGCGGCGCCCACCTACCTGTCTACGGAAAGGCCTGAGATGCCACTGTTTCGACGCTCCAACCCGCAGGAAGCCCAGCCCCAGCAGCCGTTCGTGGCCCGCACCGACGCAGGGAGCCTGCGCGGCGGGGTCGACCTCGGCGGCACCAAGATCCAGGCGCTGATCGTCGACGCCGAGAGCAAGGTCCTCGGCCGCGCCCGCGCCGCCACCCCGCACGAGGGCGGGCCGCCGGCGGTGATCGACGCGATCGCCGCGACGGTAGGCGAGGCGCTGGCCGACGCCAACGTGGAGAGCACGCAGCTGAGCGGGATCGGGATCGGTTCCCCGGGCAGCGTCGACCACTCCACCGGGACGGTGGCCAACGCCAGCAACCTGCCCGACTGGATGGACCCCTACCCGATGGGCCCGGAGATCTCCGCGCGTTTCGGCGGCCTGCCGGTCGTCCTGGGCAACGACGTCGACGTGGCGGTAAACGCCGAGTTCCAGCTCGGCGCCGGGCGCCCTTACCCGTCGATCCTCGGGGTCTGGTGGGGAACCGGGGTCGGCGGCGGCGTGATCCTCAACGGCATGAACTGGGTCGGCCGCGGCTTTGCCGGGGAGTTCGGCCACCAGGTGATCGAGCGCGGCGGCGCGCGCTGCGGCTGCGGCAACCGGGGCTGCGTGGAGGCCTACGCCGGCCGTAAGGACATGCAGCGCTGGGTTACGGCCAAGGTCGAGGACGGGAGCAAGACCAAGCTCTTCAAGATCGCCAAGCACAAGCACCGCGATTCGCTGACCAGCGGCGTATGGGCGCGGGCGATCCGCGACGACGACAGGCTCGCCGAGCGGGCGGTCCGCCGCGCCACGCGGGCGCTCGGCGCCGGGATCGCCTCGTCGATCAACCTGCTCGACCTGCCGGCGGTGGTCGTCGGCGGCGGCATGGGCGAGCGGTTCTTCGTCGACAGGCAGGCGGAGATCGCCAAGTACATGGAGGCCAACCTCTTCCGCCGGGAGGATCCGCCGGCCCTGCTGGCCACCGAGCTGGGCGACGACGGCGGGGCGATCGGCGCCGCCCTGCTCCTGCTTCCCGGGGCCTGATGCCCTCGAAAAGCGCGTAAGGCCGGGCCCGGGCGGGCCTGAAAGGGCGCGTGCGGGGTTGCCGGCCGGCCGCGACTAGCCTCGCCGGCCGATGGCCCGGCGCTTCCTGCTCACAGCCTCCTGCGCGGCCGCGCTCGCCGTGCCCGTTCCGGCGGCCGTCGCCGCCCCGGCGACCGTTCCCGAGAGCCCCAACGTCACTGTCGGCGACATATCCCTCTCCGGCCTGACCTACGAGCAGGCGGTCGAGCGCCTCGAGAGCCGCGTGCGCCCGGCCCTGATGCGCAAGGTGGTCGTCCGCCTTGGCGCCCGCCAGTTCACGATCACCGGCGCGCAGGCCGGCGTCAGGTTCGACGCGGCGGCCACCGCCCGCCGCGCGCTCGCCGTCGATCCCGCCCCGGGCGCCGGCCCGGTCGAAGGCGCCGCCAGCGTTCCGGCGGTCATCGATCCGGTGGTCCGCCATTCGCGGCTGGCCGTTCGCGCCTTCGCCCAGAAGGCGGCCGCCCAGGCCGGCCGGCCGGCCCGCGGTGCGCGCGTGCGCCTGGGTATCCGCAGGCAGCGCGTGACCGGCGCGAAGATCGGCCTGCGCTTCGACGCTGCCGCGCTGGCCAGCCAGGTCGACGCGGCGCTCGATTCCCCGAGCGCCCCGCGGCTGCTGACCCAGCGCGGGCGCCGCGTGGTTCCGTCGCGCAGCATCACCGAGCTGCGGCGCATGTTCGGGACGATCGTCACCGTCGACCGCGCGAGCTTCACCCTGCGCCTCTTCAAGCACCTCAAGTGGGTCAAGAGCTACAAGGTCGCGGTCGGCATGCCGGCCTACCCGACGCCGACCGGCAACTTCCGGGTGCAGAACAAGCAGGTCAACCCCACCTGGTCGGTGCCCAACAGCCCCTGGGCCGGGGAGCTGGCCGGGTCGCGGATTCCCGGTGGCTCGCCGGCCAACCCGCTGAAGGCCCGCTGGATCGGCGTCTCGGGCTCGGTCGGGATCCACGGCACCGGCGACGAGTGGTCGGTCGGCTCCCGGGCCTCGCACGGCTGCATCCGCATGCGGGTGGCCGACGTGATCGCCCTCTACCCGCGCGTCCCCGTGGGCGCCCGGGTCATGATCCGCTGACCCGGCCGCGGTGATAGCGCGCCGCCGCCCGGTTTTCCGGGCGCGGCGGCGGCATGTGCTTTCCTATGGGCGATCGCGATGCTGGTTCCCAGTCCGCCCCCACAGCCGGATCCGAACTCGATGAAGCGCGAGGAGTACCTCAAGGCCTCGCCGCCGATGTTCAATTCGCCGCTGCTGGACAAGGTCACGCGCGTGCACTTCCTCGTCGTGCCGGCGATCTTCGTGCCGGCGATCATCGTCTTCGCCTGGCTGGGCCTGCAGGAGGTCACCTGGTGGCAGGCGATCCTCTGGGCCATCGGCGGCTACGTGGTATGGACCTTTACCGAGTACTGGCTGCACCGCGTGATCTTCCACTTTGAGTC
>CAIKSH010000086.1 GCA_903830015.1 uncultured Solirubrobacterales bacterium
CCTCTACGCCTACCACCCGCACTGGCACGGCTCGACCGGCACGCAGGTGATGAGCGGGGCGGCGGGCGCGCTCATCGTCCGCGGTGCGATTGACGAGGTTCCCGAGATCAAGGCCTGCCGCGAGCAGGTGATCGCGATCAACTCGATCTACCTCACCGACGCAAACCAGCCGCCCGGCCGCTTCGGCCTGAACTTCACTCCATACGTGCCCCCCTCGGCCGGCTACACCGAGGAGGCCTTCCACATCTACACCGTCAACGGCCAGCCGGTCTCCAAGGTCAACGCCCCCAACCCTTCCGGCGACCCGGTCACCAGGCAGCTCGAGCCGGCGACGATCAGGGTTCGGCCCGACGAGATCGTCCGGCTGCGGTTCCTGAACGCCACCGAGACCGACACGATGCGGCTCGTCGCCGGCGCGGGCGACATGCGCTGGTATGCGCAGGACGGAATCAACTTCCAGAGGCTGGTGCAGACGGGAACCAGCGCCGACAACTGCGTCTTCATGCCGCCGCTGGCCCGGTCGGAGGTGCTGCTGCGCGCGCCCGAGCAGCCCGGTGAGTTCTTCATAACCGCGCTGGCCAACGACCCGCAGACCTACTCCTACGCCGGAATGCCGGAGATCCGGCTGCTGCGCGTGGTGGTCGCCGGCACCCCCAAGCGCGGGATGCGCTTCCCCGAGAAGCTCCCGGTTCCGCTGCGCGAGTACCCGCTGATCCGCGAGGAGGACATCACCGCCCGGCGGACGATCCGCTGGACCGAGGAGAGCCCGGCCCCGCAGATGATTCTCGGCACCGCGTTCCAGATAAACGGCCAGAGCTACGACCCCGACAAGGCCCTGGTCAGGACCCAGGTCGGCGCCGTCGAGGAGTGGAGCTTTGTCAACGACTCAGGCGAAGGCCACCCGGCCCACATTCACGTCAACTCGATGCAGGTTGACACGAAGTACCTGTCTCCCACCCAGCCGCGTCACTGCGACGTGCTCTGGGTGCCGGCCAACAGCACGGTGAAGGTCCGGATCAGGTTCAAGCAGTGGCACGGCAAGGCGGTCATTCACTGCCACATCCTCTACCACGAGGACCAGGGGATGATGACCAACATGATGATCGACAGGGCCCCGCGGGCCTGAGGGCCGTGGGCTAAGCAGACCCCGGGCTTACGGACCGGCCGGCGAAGCGCTCGCCGTCTTGTTGCCGGTGACCTTTGAGCAGTCGACCGTGCTCTGCTTGAAGTTCTCGGTGAAGGCGGCGGGGTTGATTTTCGCCGCGCCGGCGAACGGCCGGTTGAGGGAGATCACCAGCCCGGTGCCGAGCCCGATGAAGACGGCTATCCCCAGTAGGGCGAGCAGGTGAGCGCGCTGGCTGGCCGAGTACTGGATCGAGAAGGCGCCAAGCAGGATGAAGGCAACCAGGATGATGATCGTGAGGATCACCTTCGGCAGGCTGTCGTCAGCAGCGCTGATCCACTGCCGGCGCTGTTCGGAGGCGCTGATCATCGAGCTCACCACGTCGTTGTAGGTAGGTGAGCCCTGGGCGCTGGCCGGCAGGCCGATGACCGTGTTGAACATGTTCTCGAGCTTTACCCCGGTCTCCTCGGCGGGCTGGCCGGTGGCGGCAAGGCTCGGGAAGTCCTCGCAGACAACGGAGTTAGCGAACTCCTGCAGGGAGACGAAGACCTTCTTGTTGGAGGGCTTGGGGAGCGCCTCGGCGTTGTAGCCACCTATGTACAGGTCGGCCGAGGCGGTAGCGACGTCGTTGCGCACCGAGTTGACGTTGCTCCATTCCTGCGAGACGACGAACCCGAGCAGGAAGGCGTAGAAGGCCGAGACCACGGTGAGGATCCGCACCGCGGTGTCGCGGTGCTTTTCGATCTTCTCGTGCGGGATGAGCTTGCGGGCCAGCCACCAGAGCAGGGTGGCGACCAGCATCCAGAAGCCGATCACCACCACGAAGGCGAGCCAGACCGGGAGGCTTACGAGCCAGTCGATTATCAGCACGGGCGCCCCCGCGGTTTGGTGGTTGCTGACATCGACCGCACTGCGAGCCAGACCCTACCCAAGCGCTGCCGCGCCGGGAACTCCGTCCTGGCAGGGTGAACGCGGGGTCGCTGCCCCTCTCTCCGGGCGGGGGATCCTAGGAGCCGGAAGCCTTGAGGCGCAAGTGCAGCGTGCCGATCGAGACGGTGCTTCCCTTCGTCTTTATCCCGGCGCCCTTGAAGGCCCGGGCGGCGCGGGCGACGTTCCGGACCCGAAGCTCGAGCGAGGCGATCGCGTCGCTTCGGCTCTTTCGAACCTGCACCAGCGGGCCGCTTGGAAGGCGGTAGGTGCCGTCCGCCGAGGGCTTGGAGGGCGCCATCAGCTTTCGCCAGGATTCCGGCTTGCGGGTATTGAGGATGACCCGCGCGACGTTGATCACCCCGGCCTTGTTGGTCGGCGCGACCCGGGTCGGCTTGCCGCTGGGGAAGTTGTAGGCGCAGAACTGGGCGGTGAACCTGCTCGTCTGCGAGTAGGTGGGCAGTTCGACCCGCGTGTAGAAGAGCTCGTTGCCGTTGTACAGCGGGAGCAGGGGACTGTGCCGGATGCCGCGCGAGTCCAGATCGGCGGTGAGGCCGTTCAGGGTCGGGGGCTCAAAGGTGGCGAACTGGTCACCGGCCAGCGGGGAGGTTCCCGCGCCCAGCTCGACATTGAGATTCCCCAGCCGAACGCCGCCGGAGCTGATCGGGTTGTAGGAGGCAAACGGCCAGGCCGAGGGAAGCTCGAGGGCGACCAGGGCGTTGTAGAGCCTCTGCGCCTCGGGCTCGCCAGTGACGCTGGTCACGTGGTTTAGGTCGGAGACCACGCGCGCGCTGGAGGCACTGCTGGTCCCGGCCGCGCCGAGCGCGAGAACCAGGGTCAGCCCGGCGGTGATCATCGCGTGCCTGGGGAACCGGAATGGTCGGGTGAGAGTCATCGGCGCAGCGTACCTGCAGCCCGGCAGGCGGCGTCGAGGTTCCCGCCAGCCGGCCAGCGCTTAGGGTCTCAGGATGGCCAGCGCACCCGGGAGCGCGGCGCCAAACCCGCGCCGCTGGAAATCGCTGATCGCGATCAGCGTGCTGGTCGCTCTCGTGTGGGTCCAGGCCGACGGCTTCGTGATCGCCGTGCCCACGATCGGCCGGGAAATCGGCGGGTCGATCGACCAGATGGCCTGGGCGGTCAACGGTTTTTCGATCGCCATCTGCATGGCCGCCTTCTTCGGCCGGCTCGGTGACGTGCGCGGCAACCGGCGGCTGGTGGTCGCAGGCAGCGTGATCCTGATCGCCGGCTCGGTGGTAGGCGGTCTCTCCCAGGAGCCGGCCGGGCTGATCACCGGCCGCGTGCTTCAGGGAATCGGCGGCACCGCGATCTTCACCTGCGCGCTGTCGGCGATCACCATCCAGTTTCCGCTCGGCGAACGGGCTCGGGCTATCGGCATCAAGTCGGCGATCGGCTACGCGGCCGGCGGCCTGGCGACGCTGATCGTGGCCGGGGTGCTCGAGCTGCTGGGCTGGCGGGCGGTCTTCTGGGTGGTGATTCCCGCGGCGATGGTCGGGGTTGGGCTGGTCGTCTTTACCACCCCGGAGACTCACGACCGCCGCGAGGACTCCCGACTGGACCTGGCCGGGGCCCTCGCCCTCACCGCGGCATTCGTGGTGGCCAGCTACGCGCTGATCGAAAGCGACGAGATCGGCCTGGGGCGGTTCCTGCTCGTCGCCGGGATCTCGGCCCTCCTCTTCGCGACCTTCGCCCTGATCGAGCGCCGCTCACCGGACCCGCTCATTCCCCTCTCGGTCTGGCGTCGGCCGACCTTCACCGCCTCGATCGTCATCAATTTCGCCTTCAACGGCCTGATGGTCGGGCTGCTGTACCTGATGGCGCTCTACCTACAGGCCGCCCGCGGCCTGAGCGCCATCGACGCCGCCGTCTTCCTGCTGGGCGCGACGGTCACGCTAATCCTCGCCAACCCGGTCGGCACGCGACTGGTGGGCCGGGGTCACTACCTGCGACCGGTACTGCTGGGCCTGCTGTTCATGGCGGCCGGCAGCGTAGTGGTGGCGCTGGGGGTACGCGCAGGCTCCGACGCGCTGATCATGGCCGGGCTGGTGGTCTTCGGCGCGGCGGTGGGAATTCAGGTGACCTCGATCTCCACGCTCCAGGTCAGCTCGGCCGGCGCGACGAAGGGAACGGCGAGCGGGGTGGTGGGCGTGACGATCGGTGCCTCGAACGCGATCGGCGTGGCGCTGGCCACGGCGATCATGGAGAACTCCGCGCTGCGCTCCCTCAAGGAAGCGACCGGCGCCAGCCGGCTCGAGGGAATCAGCCACACCCGCGTGGTGGATGTACTGACCGGGTCGCTTCCCGTGGACAGCGTCTCCCCGGCCGCCCGGCAGCTGATCATCGATGCGCTGGACACCGGCGTGGTCCGAGCCGGCCTTATCTTCGCCGCGCTGGCGCTCGTCGTGCTCGTGCTCGCGGCGGTGATGCTGCGCGAGGTGGTGCTCGAAGAGGGCTAGGGCGCCAACGGCACATGTAGCATCGCCCGGTGGGCACCGGCGAGCAGGACTCCGAGGTCGTGGAGGTACGGCC
>CAIKSH010000087.1 GCA_903830015.1 uncultured Solirubrobacterales bacterium
CAGGGGAGTGCTGGGCTGGCCGCTGGGAGTCACGGAGCTGACCGCGCCGGCGGTGGCCATGGTGAACGTCGTCGGCGCCGCCGACGGGTCGGACCCGCGTGAGCGGCTACCCGAAGCGCTCGCCGAGCCCGGGGTGCACGTACACCTCTACGACAAGGCGCCGGCGCCAGGGCGCAAGCTCGGTCACGTGACCGTCCGCGCCGAAGACCTCGACAGCGCCGTGGGCGCGGCCCGGCGGGCAGCGGCGATCCTCGAAGGGGAAGGCTGATGGCCGGGACGCAGGTGGGGATAGTGATGGGCAGCGACTCCGACCTGCCGACGATGCGGCCGGCCGCCGAGGCGCTCGAAGAGCTGGGCGTCACCTGCGAGGTACGCGTGGTCTCGGCCCACCGGACTCCCCACGAGATGATCGAGTACGGCAGTACGGCCGAGAGCCGCGGGCTGCGCGTGATCATCGCCGGGGCCGGCGGCGCAGCCCACCTGCCGGGGATGCTCGCCGCCTGTACGCCGCTGCCGGTGATCGGGGTCCCGGTGCCGCTGGCCAGCCTCGACGGGCTCGACTCCCTGCTCTCGATCGTCCAGATGCCCTCCGGCGTGCCGGTGGCCACGGTGGCGATCGGCGCCGGTCGCAACGCCGGCCTGCTCGCCGCCCGCATCCTGGGCGCCGGCGACGAGAGCCTCCGGGAGGCCATCCGCCGGTCGCAGTCGGAGCTGGCCGACCGGGCCCGCGAAGGCGACGCCCGGGTGCGCGAGCAGATGGGCGGGCCGTCCTCGTGATCCTCGAAGGCAAGCGGCTGCTCATCACCGGGGTCGTCAACGACGACAGCATCGCCTTCGCGACCGCCCGACGGGCCCAGGCGCTCGGGGCCCAGGTCGTGCTGAGCGCCTTCCCGCGCGACCTGGCTCGGACGCTCGAGGCGGCGCGGACCCTCCCGTCCGAGCCGCCAATCATCGCCGCCGACCTGGCCAGCGAGGACGACGTTGCCGCCCTTCGGTCCTCGATCGAGGAGCTTTGGGGCGGGCTCGACGGCGCGCTGCACGCAATCGCCTTCGCTCCGCGCTCGGCGCTCTCCGGCGAGTTCATGGAAACGCCTGCGGGCGACCTGGACATCGCCTTCCAGACCAGTGCCGTCTCCTACGCCTCCCTGGGCCGGCTCCTGCGGGACCTCTCCCCCGGCCCCGGCTCCTCCCTGGTCGGGCTCGACTTCGACGCCGCCGGCGCCTGGCCGGTCTACAACTGGATGGGCGTGTGCAAGGCGGCCCTGGAGGCGGCCAACCGCTACCTGGCCCGCGACCTGGGCCGAATCGGGATCCGGGCCAACCTCATCGCTGCCGGCCCCATCCACACCCGGGCCGCCGGCGGAATACCCGACTTCGACCTTCTGCTCGAGGCCTGGGAGGTCCGGGCGCCGCTGGAGTGGGATCCCGCCGACGGCTACCCGGTCGCCGACACCGCCTGCTTCCTCTTCTCCGACCTGTCGCGGGCCATGACCGGGGAGATCCTGCACGTCGACGGCGGCTATCACGCGATGGCCGGAGCACTCAGGGAACCGACCCGCGCTCGCCAGGGAGAACCGGCATGAACGAGGCGATACTCGCCGGGAGCCGCGACTCGGCGACCGACCGCCGGCGTTTCGAACGCGCCGTCGGCGCGCTCTGGGCCCTCGGAATCGTCGCCCTGGGGCCGATGGGATCCGGGCCCGACCGGGCACACGAGGCTCTCCGCGAACGGGTCACCCGGAAGTTCCCCGGCGGAATGGGCTCCTACCTCTTCTGGACCGCCGGCAACGCCCGGGCCTTCGACACCCGGGGAAGGCTGACCGGCTCGCTCACGCTCCACTGCAGCAGCGACGAGGTGGCCGAATCGGCGGTTGCGGTGCTCCAGGACCACGGCGTCGACGCCGCCGCCCCGCCGGAACCGGCCACCGTCGTCATCTTCCCCAGCGCCATCGCGCGCAAGAGCCAGCGGCAATGAGCGCCTCGGGCGCCGGCCCGGCCGAGTGGGCTGCGCTCACCGGCGTGATAGCGGTCCTTCTCGTGCTGGACCTCGTCGTGATGCGCTCCCGCGGGGGCGTGATGACCAACCGGGGCGCAGCCCTGGCCAGCATCTTCTGGGTGGGGGTCGCGCTCGCCTTCTTCGTCGCCGTGACCGTGGCCCTCGGCGCCGCCCCGGGCAAGGCGTTCCTGGCCGGCTACCTGGTGGAGAAGTCACTCTCCCTGGACAACGTCTTCGTCTTCCTGCTGATCCTCAACGCCTTCGCGATCGAGGCCACCGACCGCCATCGCCTGCTCACCTACGGGATCGTCGTCGCGCTCGTCCTGAGGGCGCTCTTCATCGTGGTCGGCGCGGCGGCGCTGAACGCCTTCGGGTGGCTGAGCATCCCCTTCGCGCTGATCCTGCTCTGGACCGGCGTGCGGCTCTGGCAGCACCGCCACGACCACGAGGCCGAGGAGAAAATGATCCAGGGGATCTCCGGGCGGCTGCGGGTCTCGGACGAGCCGGCCGGCAAGAAGCTCCTCACGCGCGAGAACGGCCGGCGGATGCTCACCGCCTCCGGCGCCGCGCTGGTGGCCATCTTCCTCACCGACCTGCTCTTCGCCGTCGACTCGGTCCCGGCGATCCTCGCCATCACCACCGACACCTACATCGTCTGGGCGGCCAACGCCTTCGCCCTGCTGGGGCTGCGCCCGCTCTTCTTCCTCGTCGCCGACCTGGTGGACCGGCTCTATTACCTCAAGGCCGCCCTGGCCGCGCTGCTCGTCTTCGTCGGCCTCAAGCTCGGCCTCAGCGAGTTCATCGGCAAGGTGAGCCCCACGATCTCGCTGGCCGTGATCGGGGCGATCCTGCTCATCGGGGTCATCGCCTCGCTGCTGCACAACCGCCGGCAGCGCGAGGCCGCGCCGGCGGCCTGAGCCTTCACGCGGGCCCGGCGGCGCGGCATAATGCCGCCAGGCCCCGTTTCGCGGTGGCCGGCAGGAGAGACGATGGCGACGATCCCGGCAAGTGAGATACCCCTCGAGGAGATCGACCTCGGAGACATGAGCCTCTGGGAGGAGGGCCCTCCCCACGAGATCTTCGACCGGCTCCGCGCCGAGGCGCCGGTCCACTGGAGCCCGATGGCCACCTGGGAGGACGAGCCGGGCTTCTGGTCGATCACCCGGCCAGAGGACATCCACGCCATCAGCCGCGACTGGGAGACCTACTCCTCCGAGCGCGGCGGCATGCTGATCGCCGACCAGTCGGTGCCGCTCGAGGTGCAGAACTCGATGTTCATCGGCATGGACCCGCCACGCCACGACCGGATCAAGGCGATCTTCCAGCGCGGCTTCACGCCGAAGCGGATCGGCGAGCACGAAGAGGCGATCCGCCAGATCGCCCGAGAGAAATTCGACCTGCTCGAGGGCCGGGAGGAGGCCGAGCTGGTGGCCGAGATTGCCCAGCCGGTGGTCGCCCGGGTGATCGGCAGCTTCATGGGGACGCCCCCCGAGGACGACGGGCACTGGGCCGACCTCGCCCTCCGCGGCCTGGCGGTCGGCAACGACGAGCTCCAGCCCGGGGGCGAGAACGTGGCCACCGTGGAACGGGTGCTGATGGAGGCGATGGAGCTGGCCGCCGAGCGGCGGGAGCGCCCGACCGACGACCTGACCAGCCTCCTGGTGCACACCGAGGTCGACGGCGAGCAGCTATCCGACCTCGAGGTCGCCGCCGGCTTCGCCCTGCTGGTGGCCGCCGGGATGGACAGCACCAAGGCCACTTACTCCAACGGGATGGTCGCGCTGCTCAAGAACCCCGGGGAGCACCAGAAGCTGGTGGACGACCCGTCGCTGATTCCCGGCGCCGTGGAGGAATTCCTGCGGATGCACCCGGCCTTTCTCAACTTCCGGCGCACCGCCACGCGCGACGTCGAGCTTCACGGCCAGACGATCCGCGAGGGCGACAAGGTGATCATGTGGTACCCGGCCTCCAACCGCGACGAGAAGATCTACGAGTGCCCCCACCAGCTCAAGGTCGAGCGCAACCCGGAGCACCAGGCCTTCGGCGCCGGCGGCCGGCACTTCTGCCTGGGAACCGCGCTGGCCCGCCTGGAGCTGACGGTCCTCTTCGAGGAGACGCTCGGCCGTTACCCGGAGATGGAGCTCAAGGCCGAGCCCGAAGCGCTGCCCTCGCTCTTCACCAACCAGGTGAAGGCGATCGAGGTCGAGCTCGGGCCCCGCGCGGCCTGAGCGCGGGTAGCATCGGCGCGCGATGAGCACCGAGCGCAGCGGGCCCCTGACCAGCGTGAAGGTCCTCGAGGTCGGGGGCATCGGACCCAACCCGTTCGCCGGAATGCTGCTCGCCGACATGGGCGCCGACGTACTGAGGGTCGACCGCCCGGGAGCGGCGATGCTGCCGCCGCAGTTCGACCTCACCCGTCGCGGCCACGCCGTCGCCGAGCTGGACATGAAGTCAGGCGCCGGCCGCGAGGCGATCCTGCGCCTGGCCGAGGGCGCCGACGCGCTGATCGAGGGCTACCGCCCGGGAGTCATGGAGAGGCTCGGGCTCGGGCCGGCCGAGGTCCACGCGCGCAACCCGAAGCTCGTCTACGGGCGGATGACCGGCTACGGCCAGGAAGGGCCGATGGCCCAGGTGGCCGGCCACGACATCAACTACATCTCGCTGGCCGGGGCGCTCGGCGCCTCCCGGCGCACCGGGGAGAACCCGATGTTCGCCCTGAACTTCGTCGGCGACTACGGCGGCGGCGCGATGTTCCTGGCCTTCGGGGTGCTGGCGGGAATCATCGAGGCGCGCCAGGGCGGCCAGGGCCAGGTGGTCGACGCGGCGATGGTCGATGGCGCCGCCCTCCTGACGACGATGTTCCACGGCATGATCGCCGGCGGTATGTGGGCCGGCGAGCCCGGCACCAACCTGCTCGACTCCGGCGCCCCCTTCTACGAGACCTACGAGACCTCCGACGGGGGCTTCGTGGCCGTCGGAGCGCTGGAGCCCCAGTTCTACGCCCGACTGCTCGAGCTCCTGGAGATCCCGGCCGACGAGATGCCCCAGTTCGACGCGCCGCGCTGGCCGGAGTTCAAGGAGCGGCTGGCGGAGATCTTCCGCTCCAGGAGCCGCGAGGAGTGGGCCGCGATCCTCGAACCCGAGGAGGCCTGCGCCACCGCGATCTACGGCCTGGAGGAGGCCGCCGGCCACCCGCACCTGGCGGCTCGCGGCACCTTCACCGAGATCGGCGGCATCAGCCAGCCGGCGGCCGCGCCGCGCTTTGACCGCACCCCGCCACAGGCCCGCCCCCCGGTTCCCGAAGCCGAGCTCGACGCCGTGCTCGCCGACTGGGGCCTGGACGCCGCCGAGCGCGCGGCGATCACCGGCGCCTAGGCCGCGGCGATCCGGGCGAGCACCTGGTCGGCACCGACCTGGCTGCCCGAGGCAGCGATCTCCTCGACCACCCCGTCGACGTCGGCGAGGATCTCGTGCTCCATCTTCATCGCCTCCAGCACGACGAGGCGCTGGCCGGCGCTGACGCTCGCGCCGACCTCGGCGTCGACCGAGATAACGCGGCCGTGCATCGGGGCGAGAAGCACTCCCTCGCCGGCCGCCCCGGCGGCATCCGGGGGCAGGGCGCAGAGGTCAACCAGTTCGAGGTCGAGCCCTTCGAAGGCCGCCAGCACGCGCGCCGAGCCGACCGCCAGGCAGCGGACCGGGATCTCCACGCCGTCGACCACCGGCGACGGGGCGTCGGGGTCGACGGTGAAGCTCTTGTCCCCGAGCCTCACCACCACGCCGTCCCGGCCCTCGGTCACCGACACCGCGTACTCCCCGTCGCCGGCGGCCACGCGGGTCGACCACGCCAGGGAGCCGGTCGAGGACCACCCTTCCAGCCCTGGCGACCGCTCGCCGGCCAGCTCGCGGCGCCGGCGATAGAGCCAGGCCACGACGGCGGCGACCATCTCCGGCGTCGCCCGGGCGCCGGCCTCGAAGCCGTCCAGGAAGGCGGTCGTCGCCTCGCCGCCGGCGAACTGCGGCGAGCGCAGGACGGCGACGAGCAGGCTGCGGTTGGTGGCCGGGCCCAGGGCGTCGGTCAGCTCCAGGGCACGGACCAGCCGGGCGCGGGCCTCGTCGCGGTCGGCGCCGGCGCAGGCGAGCTTGGCGACCATCGGGTCGTAGAAGGGGGTGATCTCGCTTCCGGTCCGCACGCCGGAGTCGACGCGCACCAGCTCCGGGCCCGGCGTCGCCCACAGCTCCAGCCGGCCGGTGGAGGGCAGGTAGTCGTTTTCCGGATCCTCGGCGTAGAGGCGCGCCTCGATCGCGTGGCCGCGGATCTCCACGTCGTCCTGGCCGATCGTGAGCGGCTCGCCGGAAGCGATCCGCAGCTGCCACTCGACGAGATCAAGGCCGGTAACCAGCTCGGTCACCGGGTGCTCCACCTGGAGCCGGGTGTTCATCTCCAGGAAGTAGAAATTCCCCTCGGCGTCCAGCAGGAACTCCACCGTGCCGGCACCCTCGTAGCCGACCGCCTCGGCCGCGGCCACGCCGGCCGCCCCCATCCGCTCGCGCAGCTCGGCGTCGACCGCGGGACTTGGCGCCTCCTCGATCACCTTCTGGTGGCGGCGCTGGACCGAGCAGTCGCGCTCGCCGAGGTGGATGGTGTGGCCTTCGCGGTCGGCCAGCACCTGGATCTCCACGTGTCGCGGGGCGACCACCGCACGCTCGAGCAGGAGCGTGTCGTCGCCGAAGGCGCCGGCCGCCTCGCGGCGCGCCGCCTCGATCGCCGACGCAAGCGAGCCCTCGTCCTCCACGAGCCGCATGCCCTTGCCCCCGCCGCCGGCCGCCGCCTTGACCATCAGCGGGAAGCCGGTCTCCCTGGCCTTTTCGATCAGCACGGCGTCGTCCTGCTCCTCGCCGCTGTAGCCGGGGACGGTGGGCACCCCGGCCGCCTCCATCATCCGCTTGGCTGCCGCCTTGTCCCCCATCGCCGCGATCGCCTCCGGCGACGGGCCGACGAAGGTGATGCCGGCGTCGGCGCAGGCCTGGGCGAAGGCGGCGTTCTCGGAGAGGAAGCCGTAGCCCGGGTGGATCGCCCCCGCGCCGGTCTTCTTCGCCGCCTCGATGATCTTCTCCCCGTCGAGGTAGGACTCGGCCGCCGGCGCCGGCCCGATCTGCACCGCGGTATCGGCCAGCTCCACGTGGGGCGCGCCGGCGTCGGCCTCCGAGTAGACGGCCACGGTGCGCAGCCCCATCGCCCGGGCGCTGCGGATAACGCGGCAGGCGATCTCGCCGCGGTTGGCCACCAGCAGCGTGTCGAAGCCGGCGGCCATCAGATCCGGCCGACGCCGAAGGAGAGCGGGTTGACCTTGCGGTTGTCGCCCTCTTCGGCCATCGCCAGCCCGAAACCGAGCACGCGCCGGCTGTCCCGCGGGTCGATCATCCCGTCGTCCATCTGGCGCCCGGAGGTGACGAAGGCCGACTCCTGGGCGGAGTAGAGGTCGACGATCTGCCGGGCGAAGGCGTCCATCTGCTCCTCGTCCACCGGCTCGCCCTTGCGCGCGGCACGCTCCTCGGCAACCACGCGCATCGTCCCGGCGGCCTGCTCGCCGCCCATCACCCCGGCGCGGGCATTGGGCCAGGTGAGCACCAGCCGCGGGTCGTAGCCCACCCCGCACATGCCGTAGTTGCCGGCGCCGAAGCTGGCCCCGATCATCAGCGTGAATCGCGGCACATCGGCGTTGGAGACCGCCTGGATCATCTTCGAGCCGTTCTTGATCATCCCGCCGCGCTCGGCATCGACGCCGACCATGTAGCCGTTGATGTTCTGGAGGAAGACCAGCGGCGTGCCGAGCATCGTGCAGCGCTGGATGAAGTGGGTGGCCTTCCCCGAGCCGGCGTTGTCCAGCACGCCGTTGTTGGCGATGAAGCCAACCGGGTAGCCCATCACCGAGCCCTCGGCGCAGACGGTCATCGGGCCGTAATCGGGCTTGAAGTCAAGGAAGTCCGAGCCGTCGGCCAGCCGGGCGATCACCTCGCGGGCGTCGTAGGGCTGGCGCGGGTCGACCGGCACCACGCCGGCCAGCTCGTCGGGGTCGTAGAGCGGCGCGTCGAAGCCGGTCCGCGGCGGGGCGCCGGGGTCCCAGTGCATCCGGGCGACCGCCTCCCGGCAGATCCGCAGGGCGTCGGCGTCGTCCTCGGCGACGTACTCGACCAGGCCCGAGACGGTGGAGTGCATCTCCACCCCGCCGAGCTCCTGGGCGTCGGCCACCTCACCGGTGGCCGCCTTGAGCAGCGGCGGCCCGGCCAGGAAGGCTCGCCCGTTGCCCTTCACGCCGATGATGATGTCGGACATGCCCGGGTAGTAGGCGCCGCCGGCGGTGCCCGAGCCGTGCAGGACGGTGATCACCGGGATCCCGGCCGCGCTGATCTTCGCCTGGTTGTAGAAGGTGCGCCCGGCCAGGCCCCACATCTCCACGCGGTAGGTGAGGAGGTTGGCCCCGGCCGACTCGACGAGGAAGATGATCGGCATCCGGTTCTCGAGGGAGAGGTCCTCGCAGCGGATCGTCTTCCAGCCGCCCGGGGTGGTCATGGCGCCGGCGTCGATCCCGCTGTCGTTGGCGACGATGATGCAGCGGGTGCCCGAGACGTAGCCGATCACCGCGATCACGCCGCCCCCCGGCAGGCTTCCCTCGTCGCCCGGTTCGTAGCCGGCGATGTTCTGGATCTCGAGCACCGGCGCGCCGGGGTCGAGCAGGTGGGCGATCCTCTCGCGGGGCAGAAGCTGGCCGCGCTCGTGGAAGCGGTCGGCGCGGGAGTTGGAGCGCTCCACGGCACGGCTCTCCACGTCGCGCATCTCGGCGACCAGTTCGAGCATCTCCTCCCGGTTGCGGCGGAAGGAATCCGAAGCGGGATCGATCTTTGAGCGGTAGACGGCCATAACTGAAGCTCGTTATAGTATTACTGAATGGCAGTCAATGTGAAGGCTGGCGACCAGGCTGCACGCGGGCCTCGCGAGACCCGCGGTGACCGTACACGAGCGGCGATCGTCGAAGCGGCCACCGCCCGTTTTGCCCAGGAGGGCTACGACGCCACCACGCTGGCCGACGTCGCGGCCGAGGCCGGGGTCTCCGGACCGTCGGTGGCCTTCCACTTCGGCAGCAAGGACGGCCTGCTCGCCGCGGTGATGGACCGCCACTTCTCCACCCTGCTCCCCGGGGTCGAAGCGGCGGCGGGCTCTCCCGGCACGCCGCGCGAGCGCCTGCAGGCCTTCATGGCCTTCTGGGTCCGCAGCCACGAGGGCGCCTTCGACCTGTTCAGCGTCTTCGCCACCCAGGGCGGATGGCGGCAGATAGACAGCGAGAGCGGCCAGGCCATCCGCGACGGCTACCGGAAGGTCAACGCGGTCCTCGACCGGCTGATCGACGACATGAAGTCCGAAGGGAGCGTCCGCGAGGAGGCCTCTACCCGCCTGGTGCGCGACTCGCTCCTGGGCGCCTCCGAGTGGGTAATGCGCGGCCGGCTGCACAGCTCCCGTCGCCCCGATTACGATCGGGTCGCCCGGGAGCTTCTCGAGATCGTCATCGACGGCGCCGGCGCCCCCGCCGGGCCGCCGCCCGACGAAGACCGGCTCGAGGCGATCGAAGAGAAGATCGACCGGCTGCTCACCAACCAGGACAGGAAGACCCGCTGATGGCCGACACGGTTCGATACGAAGTCAAGGAGGGCGTGGCGACGATCACGCTCGACGACCCCGACCGCCGCAACGCGCTCTCGGCCGAGATGCTCGAGGGGCTGGCCGAATCGGTGGCCACGGCCTCTGCGGACCCGGAGGTCCGCTGCCTGGTCCTGGCCTCCAGCCACGAGAGCGTCTGGTGCGCCGGCGCCGACCTGAGCGGCTTCAAGGCCGAGACCTCGATCGTGGAGAAGCACAACAGCTCCCGGGCCTTCGTCGACCTCTTTCTCGCCCTGAACAACTGCGCCAAGCCGACGCTGGGCAAGATCGGCGGCCATGCGCTGGCCGGGGGCATGGGCCTGGCGCTCTGCTGCGACCTGCTCGTCGCCTCGGAGGAGGCGACTTTCGGCACGCCGGAGATCAACGTCGGGGCCTTCCCGTTCATGATCATGGCGGTCATCTACCGCAACCTCCCGCGCAAGCGGGCCAACGAGCTGCTCCTGCTCGGCGACCGGATCTCCGCGCAGGAGGCGATGGAGATGAGCCTCGTGAACCGCGTGGTGCCGGCCGGCGAGCTCGACGCCTTCGTCGACGACTGGGCCACGAAGCTGGCCACCAAGTCGCCGCTGATCATGGCCATGGGCAAGGAGGCGATGGCCCGCCAGCGCGACCTCGAGCTCGAGGACGCCCTTGACTACCTGCGCTCCCAGCTCAGCCTCGCCCAGAGCACCGAGGACATCGTCGAGGGCGTCACCGCCTTCTTCGAGAAGCGCGACCCGGTCTGGAAGGGCCGGTGAAGGACGAGGTCACCCTCGCCGCCTGGGCGGGGATGTGGGGCGACTCCCCGCAGATCATCCGCCAGCTGCTGGACGGCGCCGAGCCGGACTACCTGGTCAGCGACTACCTGGCCGAGATCACCATGGCCCTACTGGCCCGCGGCCGGGCCAAGGACCCGGAGAGCGGCGGCTTCATCCCCGACGCCGTCGAGGTGATGGCGCCGGTCCTGCCGGAGATCGCCGGGCGCGGGATCCGGGTGGTGACCAACGCCGGCGGCCTCAACCCCGCCGCGCTGGCCCGGGCGCTGGAGGAGGCGATCGCCGCGGCCGGGCTGGAGCTGAAGGTCGCCTACGTCGAGGGCGACGACCAGGCGCTGCGCCTCGAGGAGATCCGCGCCGCGGGCGCGAGCGACATGTTCACCGGCGAGCCACTCCCCGAGCACGTCCTCTCCTTCAACGCCTACATCGGCGCCGTGCCGGTCGCCGCGGCCCTGGACGAGGGCGCCGACATCGTCGTAACCGGCCGCTGCGCCGACTCGGCGGCGATGCTCGGCCCGCTGATCCACGAGTTCGACTGGAAGGACGACGACTACGACCTGCTCTCGGCCGGCTCGCTGGTCGGGCACCTGCTCGAGTGCGGCGCCCAGGGCGTTGGTGGCCTGTTCACCGACTGGGCCGACGTGCCGGGCTGGGAGAACATCGGCTACCCGGTGGCCGAGTGCCGGCCCGACGGCAGTGCCGTGATCACCAAGCCGCGGGATACCGGCGGCCTGGTGGTGCCCGGTTCGGTCGGCGAGCAGATGCTCTACGAGATCGGCGACCCTGGCCGCTACCTGCTTCCCGACGTGACCTGCGACTGGCGTGAGGTGACGCTCACCCAGGAGGGCCCGGACCGCGTGCTCGTCCAGGGGGCCCGCGGGTCTCAGCCGACTTCCAGTTACAAGGCGACGGTCACCGTGCCGGACGGCTGGCGCGTCGTGAGCACGGCGCTGCTCACCGGCCACCAGGCCGGCGGCCGGGCGCGCCGGGCCGCCGAGGCGGCGGTGGCGCGGACCGAGCGGCTGATGGCCGACGAGGGGATCGGACCGTTCGAGGAGTGCTCGATCGAGATCGTCGGGACCGGCGACGCGGTGGGCCAACCGGCGGCCAACGACGAGACCCGCGAGGCGGTGATGAAGATCGGCCTGCGCCACCAGGACAGGCGGGCGATGGAGATCTTCGGCAAGGAGTTCGTCTCGATCGCCTTCGTCGCCCAGGGCGTGACCGGGGTCTTCGGCGGCCGCCCCAAGGCGGCGCCGGTGATCCGGCTCTTCCACGTGCTGGTGCCCAAGGCCGACGTTCCCGTGACGGTGACCTTTGGCGGCGAGACCCGCGAGGTGGCGATCCCGCCGGGGACCGCCTCGCCGGCGTCCGGGGCCCAGCCGCTGGCCGAGGCGCTCGTCGAGCCCGAAGGCGAGACGGTCGAGGTGCCGCTGGTGAGGCTGGCCTGGGCGCGCAGCGGCGACAAGGGCAACCACGCCAACATCGGCATCATCGCCAGGCGCCCCGAGTTCCTCGAGCCGATCGAGGGCCAGGTCACCGCCGAGCGGGTGAAGGAATGGTTCGGGCCGTGGGTCCAGGGGCCGGTCACCCGCTGGGAGCTGCCCGGCACGCACTCGGTCAACATCCTGCTCGAGGACGCCCTCGGCGGCCAGGGCGGCACCACCTCGCTGCGCTTCGACCCCCAGGCCAAGTCGATGGCCGCCAACCTCCTCGACTTCCCGGTCAAGGTGCCGGCGAGCTGGGAGAGCGACGGCCTGCTCGCGCGCTAGGGCCGCGGCCGGACTCGTGAGGCGGGCGGCTCGCTACGCTCTCCCGGTCCCGGAGGGGTGCCGGAGTGGTTGAACGGGGCGGTCTCGAAAACCGTTGTGCGGGTAACCCCTGTACCGAGGGTTCGAATCCCTCCCCCTCCGCTCGACCCCGCGCTCGGCGGCTTCAGCCGGCGGCCAGCTCGCGGTCGAGCCTGGAGAAGCTCTTCTCGATTCCGCGGGTGAGGACGCCCTTGAGAACGACGGCCAGGCCGGGAACGTTGGAGGAGAGCCGGATCCGGTAATCGAGGTGCGTATTGCCGTCGGGCAGCTCGCTGAACTTCATGATCCCGACGTGGTCCTTGAGAAGGCCCTTGTTGGTTACGCGGTACTCGATCAGCTCGTCGGTCTCGAATTCGGTGACCGTCTCCTCCACGGGCGGTGCCGGACCGATCTTCACGATCCTCATCGAGCCCACTCCGTTGCGCTCGGTGTCGCCGTCGCGCAGCCTCGTTACGTTCGCCTGGAAGACATCGGCCAGGTTCTCGTGCTCGGCAAGGTGGGCGAAGACCACCGAGGGAGGAGCCGGGAAATCGTGCTCGACGTGGACCCAGTGAGCGCGCATCGAACGAGTATCCCAGAGTCGGCGAGCCGTTAACCTGACCTCATGGCAGATCAAGACACCGTTCACAAGGCCGCCAAGGAGCGGCTTCAGGCCCAGCAGCAGTTCAAGAAGATGATGGGCGGCTTCGTCGTGCTCTGGATCTTCATGATCGCGGTGTGGGCCCTCTCCGGTGCCGGATACTTCTGGCCGGCCTGGGTGATCATCGGAACGCTCTTTGCCGGCTTCGCGCTCGGATGGCGCGCATACGGACCCCGTCAGGTGGGTCCGGGCGAGCCCACCGAAGCCCAGATCGACGCCGAAGCGAAGAAGTTCGAAAAGGACTGAGCCGGAGGTGCACAACCTCAACACCGAAGCGCTGCAGGCCACCATCGACGCCGCGCAGGCCGACCCGGGCGCGGCCACCCAGCCGGTCCGCTTCGACGGCGAATGGAACACCGGCGAGGGGCCGCAGTTCTCGACCTCCTTCGCCCTCCCCAACGGCGAGACGGTCTCCTTCACCGCCGACTTCCCGCCGCCGATGGGCGGAACCGGGTCGGCTCCCGGCCCCCTCCACTACTGCTTCTGGGGAGGCCTGGCCTGCTACGCGATGAGCTTCGCCCAGGAGGCGGCGCTCAGGGGAATCGAGATCCGCTCCCTGAAGGCGCGCGTGGAGACCGAGATGGACATGACGCGCGCGCTGGGCGTTAGCGAAACGCCGCCGGTCGAGCAGATCGACTGGTACCTCGACGTTGACGCCGACGCCACGCCCGAGCAGCTCGCCGAGCTCAAGAAGGGCGCCGACGACCACTGTCCCGGCGCGTACTGCATCCGCAACCCGATCGACCTGCAGACCCACCTCGAGGGCTAAACGCCTGCATTAGGTTCCGCCGAGCCCGGCGATAGCTTCGGCGGCGTGGAGGCATCGGGAACGCCGGCCGGCGCGAAGGTGCCGGCGTGGCTGCAGAAGGGCGCTGGCTGGTCCTGGCGGCTTCTCGTAATCGCCGGCGTTGTCGCAGTGGCGATCTTCGTTCTGTGGCACCTGCGGGTGGTCTGGGCGCCGTTCTTCATCGCCCTGCTCTTCGCCACCGTCCTGCTTCCGCTCACCGACTGGCTGGACCGCCACGGGCTCCCCCGGGCGCTCGCCGTCGGCGTATCGGTCCTGATCTTCCTCCTGGGACTGGGCCTGCTGGTCACGCTGGTCGTCGGCTCGATCGTCGGCGAGGCGAGCCAGATCGGCCGGCTGGTGAGCAGCGGCGCCGGCAAGGTCGCCGAGGTGACCCAGCCGCAGGACGGGCCGCTCGCCCTCGACCGCGACTCGGTCCGCGGCCTGGTCGCCGACCTGGGCTCCGGCCTCAAGGCGGCCGGCGACGCAGCGCTCAAGAAGGCCGCGTCCGATGCCGGCGAAGCGGTCACTGCCGTCGTCGGCGCCGTCATGGCGATCGCCTTCCTGATCTACCTGCTCTCGGACTCGAGGGGGATCCGCAACTGGATGGTCTCGCAGGCCGGAACCGAGCGCGGCCGCAAGCTCGACCACGCCCTGAACGAAGGCTGGGAGACGCTCGGCAGCTACATGCGGGGCACGTTCCTCGTCGCCGTCTTCGTCTCCGTCCTTATCGGGATCGCCACCTTCGCGCTCGGGCTGCCGATCGCCGGAACGCTGATCGCGGTCACCTTCTTCGCCTCGTTCATCCCGATCGTCGGCGCGTGGCTGGCCGGGTTGATCGTGGTGCTGGTCGCCTTTGCCGGGGGAGGCGTCGATACCGGGCTGATCATGATCGGGGTGCAGGTTGTGGTCCACACGGCGGAGAGCCTCTTCGTCGCCCCGCGGGCTTACCAGAAGACGCTCAACCTGAATCCGATCGTGATCCTCGCCGCGGTCACTGCCGGGACGGCGCTGATGGGGGTAATCGGGGCGCTCATCTCCGTGCCGCTGGTCGCGCTCTTCTGGGTGGGTATCAAGGAGCTGAGGGCCCGGCCGGCGCCCGCACCGCCCGCTACCGGCGGCGGCTAGGCCGCCACCGCGCGGCGAAGGGCCTCGCGCAGCCGGGCCTCGGCCGCGCCGAACTCCGGCGTCTCCTCCACCCGCAGCTCCCGCGGGCGCGCAAGCGCGACCCGCTCCTCGGCGACTATCCGCCCGGGCCGCGGCGACATCACGAGGACCCGGTCGGCCAGGAACACCGCCTCGGATACGTCGTGGGTCACCAGGAGCACCGTGGCCCCGATCTCACGCCAGACGTCGAGCAGCCACTGCTGCAGCTCGGCCCGGGTGATCCCGTCCAGTGCGCCGAACGGTTCGTCGAGGAGCATCACCGGCCGGCCGGTGATCGCCGTGCGCAGGAAGGCGGCCCGGTGGCGCATCCCCCCGGAGAGCTGCCACGGCCAGGAGCCGGTGAACTCCCCCAGGCCGAAGCGTTCGAGCAGCGGCAGCGCCCGCTCGCGGGCCTGCTCGCGCGGGACCCCCTCCAGCTCGAGGCCGATCGTCACGTTGTCGATCACCCGGCGCCACGGCAGCAGCCCGTCGCGCTGGGGCATGAAGGCGCAGCGTCCCAGGCGGTCCCCCGCGACCGCACCGTCGAGGAGAACCTCCCCGGCGGCGGGCTGCTCGAGGCCGGCGACGATCCGCAGCAGCGTGCTCTTGCCGCAGCCGCTGGGGCCGATCAGCGCCACGAACTCCCCCGGACGGGCGAGCAGGTCGACGCCCTCAAGGGCCTCGACGACCTGGCCGCCGCGATCGGTGAAGGTCTGCGCCACCCCGCGCAGCTCGAGCTCTCCGCCCCGGCCGCTCACCAGTCGGCCTCGGTCTGTGAGGGCCGGCGCCACGGCATCGCCAGGCGCTCGGCCAGGGCGACGATGCCGAACAGGACGAGGGTGAGCAGCGCGGTGACGACCACCGCGCCGAAGACCAGGTCGGTACGAAGCGCATTGCGCGCACCGGTCATGTAGACGCCCAGGCCCTGCTCGGCGCCGACGAACTCGGCGACGATCGCCGCCACCAGCGAGTAGGCGACGGCCACCTTCAGCCCGGTGAAGAACTGGGGCAGCGCGCTGGGCAGCCGGACCCGCCAGAGCAGCTGGCGGCGCCCGGCGCCCATGGTCCGCAGGAGGTCCATCGAGTCCGGGTCCGACGAGGCCAGCCCCTGGAGCGTGCCGACGGCGATGGCAAAGAAGGTGAAGAGCGCCACGAGCACGATCTTCGGGGTCTGGCCGAAGCCGAACCAGATGACCACCAGCGGTGCGAGGGCGATGATCGGGATCGTCTGCGAGGCCACCAGGAGCGGGTAGAGGCTTCGGCGGGCCGTCCGCGACCAGTCGATCGCCACGGCCAGCAGCACCGCCAGCACTATCGCCACCGCGATTCCCAGGACCGCCTCCTGGAGCGTGGTCCACGCCGCCGGGGCCAGGGCCGAACGGTCGGCCCACGTCGACTCCACGACCAGGCCCGGGCCCGGCAGGACCTCCGGCTCGACGGCAAAGAGCGCGACGACCAGCGCCCACGCGATGACGAGCCCGGCAAGGACGAGAGCCGGCGCGAGGTAGCGGGCCAGCGTTCGGCCGGAGGAGCCTTCAGCCGGGTTGCTCACGCCGTGAGCGTACCCGCGCCGGGCGGCAGCCAATTCGCCGCCGCTTTCGTCACCATGACCGTCCCGCCAAACCAGAACGAAAGCCATGATCCTCCGCCGAATCCGCCGACCCGCAGCCGCCGCCCTGATCGCGTGCGTGGCGCTGGCGGTGGCCGGCTGCGGCGGCTCCGG
>CAIKSH010000088.1 GCA_903830015.1 uncultured Solirubrobacterales bacterium
CGCCCAGGAGGCCGGCCACCCGGAGGACCAGAACGAGAAGCTCCAGGGCAAGGAGCCCGGGCAGCCCGACGCCTACATCGCGATGGGCCTCACCGCGGAGAACGTCGCCGAGAAGTACGGCGTAACCCGCGAGGCACAGGACGAGTACGCCCAGCGCTCCCAGGAGCGCGCGGTGGCTGCGCAGGAGAGCGGCTTCTTCGACCGCGAGATCGTTCCCGTAACCCTCGAGGACGGCACCGTGGTCAGCAAGGACGACGGCCCGCGGGCCAGCTCCTCGGTCGAGAAGCTCGCCACGCTCGAGCCGGCCTTCCGCGAGGGCGGAACCGTCACCGCCGGTAACGCCTGCCCGCTCAACGACGGCGCCGCGGCGGCGCTGATCATGAGCGCCGACAAGGCGGCCGAGCTCGGCCTCAAGCCGAGGGCGAAGATCGTCACCGCCGCCACCTGGGGCAACGAGCCCGAGTACATGGGCGTCGCGCCGATCGGAGCGATCAAGAAGGCGCTCGACCGTGCCGGCCTGACCATCGAGGACATCGACGTGGTCGAGCTCAACGAGGCGTTCGCCGCCCAGGTCCTGCCGATCGCCGACGAGGTCGGGATCGACATGGAGAAGCTCAACCCGCACGGCGGCGCGATCGCGCTCGGCCACCCGTTCGGGATGACCGGCGTGCGGATGATGGCGACGCTGATCAACGACCTCGAGACCCTCGACGCCCGTTACGGCATCGAGACGATGTGCGTCGCCCAGGGCCAGGGCGAGGCGATGATCATCGAGCGCGTCTCCTAGTCAGGACGCCAGCCGCGCCAGCGAAAGGGCGAAGAGGCGGTCCGGGTCATGGAACACCCGGGTCGCCTCCAGCCCGGCGGCGCCGAGGTCGTCCTCGAGCCGCTCCTCGGTGAACTTGGCGCTTATCTCGGTCCGGATCTCCTCGCCCTCGGCAAAATCGACATCCATGTCGAGGGACTCGATGCGGACGGTCATCGGGCGCGTGGCCCGCAGCCGCATCTCGATCCACTCCTCGTCCTCGTTCCAGAGGGCGACGTGCTCGAAGGCCTGCGGCTCGAAGTCGGCGCCCAGCTCGCGGTTGATGACGCGCAGCACGTTGCGGTTGAACTCGGCGGTAGCGCCCTGCGAGTCGTCGTAGGCGGCGATTAGGCGGTCGCGGTCCTTGACGAGGTCGGTGCCCAGCAGGAGAAAGTCGGTTTCGGGTCGCAGCAGGGAGGCCATCTGGGACAGCAGCTCCCGGCGCTCGCCCGGCGTGAAGTTGCCGATCGTGCCGCCCAGGAGCGCGACCGCGCGCGGCAGGCCTTCCTGCGCCGGGGGGATCGCGTCGAGGTGGCGGCCGAAGTCGCCGACCACGCCGATCACCTCGAGCTCCGGCAGCTCGGCGGCGCAGCGCGCCGCGCAGCCACGGACCATCTGCTCGGTCACGTCCACCGGCACGAATCGCCGCAGGGTGCCGGCCTGGGAGGCGGCCCGCAGCAGGACCATCGTCTTCTCCGCGGTGCCCGAGCCCAGCTCGACCAGCTCGCCCAGGCCGGTGGCCGCGGCTAGCTCGTCGGACTGCCCTTCGAGGATCGCCCGCTCGGCCCGCGTGGGGTAGTACTCGGGCAGGTCGCAGATCCGGTCGAAGAGCTCGGCGCCGGCGGTGTCGTAGAAGTGCTTGGGAGGGATCTCCTTCAGCGGCTTCGAGAACCCTTCGCGGACGTCGGCGGCCAGCGTTCGCTCGTCGCCTTCGCCGAGCAGCGAGACGATCTGCGCCCCTGGCGCCTCCCCGGCGCTCACGAGGCGTCCCGGGCCAGCCGCACCCCGCAGAAGATCTGCCGGCGCCGGGGCAGGTCCCAGTTGCGGAACGTGGGGGTCGCTACGCGGGCGCTGGTCGCCCACGAGCCGCCGCGCAGCACCCGGTAGCCGTCCCGGAAGAAGACCTCCGAGTACTCGGGGTAGGGGTGGGCCCGGAAACCCGGATAGCCGTCGAATTCGGTGGCCGTCCACTCCCAGAGGTTCCCGACCAGGTCGAGCGCACCGCAGTCGCTGGCCGCGGTGGGAAAGCTGCCGGCCGGGGCGGTGTCGAAGCCGTCCTGCCCGGTCCAGGCCTCGCCGGGCCCCGGGGCCCCGCGCCCCTCCCAGGTGGCGGCGCGCTCCCATTCGGCTTCGGTCGGCAGCCGCGCCCCCCGGGAGCGGGCGAAGGCCTGGGCCTCGAACCAGCAGACGTGGGCGACCGGGCGCGCAGGGTCGAGCGGCCTCTCACCGCAGGCGGTGCGCTCGGTACCGGCCCCGAGGTTCCAGTAGAGCGGGGCGCCGGCCTGCTCTTCCTGGCGCCAGGCCCAGCCGTCGTCGTCCCCCCCTTCGCGCCGGTCGTAGCCGCCCTCCTCGACGAAGGCCAGCCAGTCGCCCGTGGTTACCGGCAGGCGCCCGATCGCGAACGGC
>CAIKSH010000089.1 GCA_903830015.1 uncultured Solirubrobacterales bacterium
CATTGCCGTGACCGTCGTCTACCAGCCGGTAGCCCCGGCAGCGCCGCAGGAGATCTTCACCCCGGCCCGCTACGAAAAGCTGATTCTCGGACTCGCCACGTCGCTCGGACTGGAGCGAAGCGTCGCCGGCCCGCCCGTCGAGCCGGCCGGCGGGAGTGAGCTGACCCGGGCTTTCGAGGAGTCGCGCGGGCTGGAGCGGGTGGGTGTCGAGCGGATCGGCTCCGACACCGGCGCCCGCGTGGAGGAGATTGCCGGGCAGAGCCCGGCCACCCTGATCCACGTCGACCTGCCGATGGACGACCCCGGCATCGACCACGCCACCGGGCAGCTGCTCGAGCTGGGGTTCGCGTTCGCCGCGTGGCTGCCCGGCTGGGATGGCCGCGACGTTCTGCGCCTGCAGCGGATCGCCGATCCGACGCCGGCCGAGCTGGCCCCGGATCTCTTCTCGCCTGAGGCCCGAGGCTTGATGGAGATGATCGGTGCGGAGCTCTCTGGCCGGGCCTGACCTGCTGCCTGCGGAGCAGGAGATCGTCAGGCGGCGGCCCGCCCGCGCGGCCAGAAGGCCACGGCGATCACGGCGAGTAGCAGGCCGGGGATCAGCATCGCGAGCTGGAAGCCGAGCGGCAGCAGCGCACCGGCGACGGCGTAGGAGAGCGGGTCGAGGGCCAGGAAGGCGAAGGCGACGATCGACATCATCCGCCCGCGCATCGAGCCGGGCGTCTTCTCCTGGATCCAGGTGACGAACGCCACCCAGGTCGAACCGACGACCAGGCCCATCACCGCGGCGGCCGCGGCGGCCAGCACCACGCTCGGCGCGAAGGAGACCGCCACGAGCCCCAGGCCGAGTCCGAGGCCGGCGATCGACGGGATCACCGGCGAGTAGCGCCGGGCCAGGCGGGGAGCGAGGGTCAGCCCGATCAGCGAACCGACGCCGAATCCGCCGAGGATGTAACCGAGCTGGGCACGGTCGCCGAAGCGCTCCTCGGCCATGACCGCCCCGCCGACCATCACCGGGCCGATCAGCAGCAGCCCGGCCGCGGCCAGGCCCACGAGCGGCCGGCGGATCGAATCTTCCCGCCAGGCGAACCTGAGCCCGTCGAGAAAGGCGCGCGGGGAAATCTCGGTCGGCTCCTCGGCGGGGATCCCGGCCCGGGCCAGCACGGCAAAGCCGCCCGCCGAGATCAGCGCCAGCGCCGCGACGATCGCCAGGGAGGCGCCGGGGCCGATCAGCGCGTAGAGACCGGCGGCGGCGACCGGGCCAATCAGGTCCCCGACGCTCTCGATACCGCTGATCGCGGTATTGACCTTGGCCAGCGAATCGGCGGGGGCGACCGCGGGAACCAGCGCCATCGAGGCCGGGTAGGAGATCGCGTCGATCACTCCGAGCAGCGCGCCGGCGACCGCGAGCAGCAGGATCGGCACCTCGCTGGAGGCGATGACCGCCCCGGCGATCGCGAGCAGCAGTACCGCGCGCAGCGCGGCGGTGATCGGCGCAACCCTCGCGGCGCCGAAGCGGTCGCTGACCAGGCCACCGAAAGGAAGCAGCGCTGCGCGTGGCACTCCCTGCGCCACGAGCACGGCGGTAACCCCGCCGGGACCGCCGTCCAGGGCGGTAAGGGTGAGCAGGACGACCAGCAGCGCTTCGGCGCCGTACTCGCTGCCGACGGCGACGAAGAGGCGGCGAACCCGCCTGTCCCTGAGGATGCCCACCGGTGGATCCTTACCCAACCGGCCTGCGTTACCGGCGCCGGTCGTCCTAGGCCGGCACGAGGGCCGCGACCCGGCGAACCTTGCGCCCGGGTGAGTCGGGCCGGTCGCAGTAGAAGAAGACCTTCGCCTTCTCCATCCGCCGGTTGGTCTCGATCACCACGAGGGGCACCGCGCCGTCGGGCAGCTTCTCGTCGGAGCCGAATACCTGGAACTTCTGGCCGGCCTCGACGCGGGCGTCCATCTCGTCGAAGCCGATCTCCGCCTTGATCGGCCGGCCGGCGTTTTCCACCGCGATGAGCGAGCCTTTCGCGTAGGGAAGGCGGTAGACCTGGTCGGGCTCGAGTACTTCGCTGAGGTCGTAGGCCAGGAACTGGTTGAGCAGGTCGTTGGGCGTGGTCACCGCGACCAGCGAGACGCCGTTGAGGCCGGTAATTCGGTCGGGGTCGCGGGGATCGAGCGGGTCGGTGGAGACCGAAAGGCCCGCGTCTTCTATCTCCTTGGCGTCCTTGGGGTCGACGGTCCAGTAGCGGGTGTCAACACCGGCCTTGCCCAGGGCCTGCCCGAGCGCGATGGCCCACCTGGCGCCGCCGACCACGAACATCGCCGGGTCGCTCTTGCCGGCCAGGCCGAGCAGCCGGGCCGAGGCCGGGCCGAGGACCGAGGAGATAATCACCGTGCCGGCGATGATCAGGAAGACCGCCGGGACGATCTTGTCTGCGCCGTCCACGCCGCGGGCGACGAGGACGAGCCCGAAGGTTGGCGCGGTGGCGGCCGCGACGATGCCGCGGGCCGAGATGCTCATCATGAACAGGCGCTCCTTCCACGGGATCGGCAGGCCGATCGTGGTCAGCACGTCGAGCGGCCGGACGATGAACGAGAGGAACGCGACCAGCGCCAGGCCGGGCAGCCCGAGGTCAAAGACGTCGCCGATGTCGATGCTCGCGGCCAGCAGGACGAAAAGGATTCCGAGCAGGATCGGGATCAGCGTTTCCTTGAACTCGTCGATATAGGTGACGTTCACCTTTTTCTGGTTGGCCAGGGCGATACCCATGACCAGGGCGGCGGCCAGCCCGGCGTCCTGGTAGGCGAGCTCGGCTACCAGGAACGAGGCGACGACCATCATCAGCGTCGCGGCGACCTTGTCGCGGCCGGAGAGCTTGCGGCTTCCGAGGATGATGACCAGCAGCACGGCGAAGGCCAGC
>CAIKSH010000090.1 GCA_903830015.1 uncultured Solirubrobacterales bacterium
ATCTGCTCGCGGAGGTTTCGGGTGTTGGCCGGGCCGGTGACGGCCAGGACGCGGTCGGGCCGGACCGGGCACCACCAGGCGTCGGCGCCCCAGGAGCCCTCACCGAGACGAACCTGCTGGCCGGCCACCTGGGTTACCACCTGCTCTACCGAGGCCGGCGGCGCGATCAGCTCGATCACGCCGAGGCAGGAGAGCTCGGCGACGCCGAGGGTTTCCGCGACCGCCTTCGACTCGGCCGCCGGGTCGCCGTAGTCGACGGCGATACGCCAGCCGTCGCGCTCTTCGATCCGGGCACCGTCGGCGACCAGTGCCGCCTCGATGTTGCTCTGGACCACCGGCGTGAATCCGCCGGCCGGCTCGGCGAGGTCGGGTGAGAGGAAGGCAAGGCTCATGCGCGCAGCCGCTCCTGGTCGGGATCGTAGAAAGCGCCGTGGACGACGGTCGCCTTGTAAACGTCCCGGTCGTACTTGATCTCGATCTCGGTTCCCTCCTCGCCGAGGCTGGCGGGGACCCAGGCCAGGCCGATGGCGTGACCGAGCTGCTCGGAGTAGCGGGCGGAGGTGACGCGGCCGGCCGGCTTGCCGTCGAGGACGATCGCCGCACCTTCGACCGGCACGACGCCGTTGCTCATCTTGAAGCCGACGAGCATGTTGTTCATGCCCCGCTCCTCGGCGCGCTCGAGGGCCCAGCGGCCCATGAAGTTCTCGTCCTTGTCGAGCTTGACGATCCAGCCCATCTGGCTCTCGTAGGGATTGGATTCCGAGTCGGTGTCCTGGCCGACGATGATGTGGGCCTTCTCGAGGCGCAGGATCCGCTGGGGCTCCAGGCCGAACGGGCGGATACCCATGTCGGCGCCCTGCTCGAGGAGGGTGTCCCACAGGTACTGGCCGCAGTTAGCCGGGAAGTGGATCTCGTAGCCCAGCTCGCCGACGAAGCCGATCCGCATCACCAGGCAGGGGACGCCGGCCACGCGGATCTGCTGGCCGTCGAGGTAGGGGAAGGCGTCGGTGGTGAGGTCGGCGTCGGTCAGCTTGACGAGCAGGTCGCGGGCCTTGGGCCCGGCGACGTTGACGGCGCACAGGCCCTGGGTCACGTCGGTGACGTCGACCTCCATCTCCCAGGCGGCCAGCCACCAGGTGAACCAGCGCTCAACGGCATCGGCGCCGGTGGAGGTTGTGGTTACCAGGAAGGTGTCGTCGTCGACGCGGCAGATCGTGCCGTCGTCGGTGATCCGGCCGGCGTCGTTGCCCAGGACGCCGTAGCGCACGCGCCCCACGCCCAGGTCGCTGAGGCGGTTGGTGTACATGCGGTCCAGGAAGGTGCCGGCGTCGGGCCCGCTGACCAGGATCTTGCCCAGGGTCGAGACGTCGATGATTCCGATGTCGTTGTGGACCGCCCGCGCTTCGGCGGCCACGTCGCCGTAGTCGTAGGCGCGGCGCCAGTCGCCGGCCCACTTGACGTTGGAGCCGAGCTCGCGCTGGCGGGCGTGGATCGCTGAGCGCTTGGCCGGCGTGAACGGCCGGCCGGCCCAGGCGCCCAGAGGCATGGTCGACCACGGCGGCCGGGCGGTGGTGATTCCGGTCTCCTCCATCGAGAGGCCGGTCTGGTCGGCGACCATCCGCACTCCCGGAAGCTGCGAGACGCGCCCCTGCGAGGGCCCCATGGTGACCGTCGTGTAGCGCTTGCTCAGCTCGATCGAGTCGTAGCCCTCGGCGATCGAGTACTTCATGTCCTTGACGGTGACGTCCTCGTCGAGGTCGATGAAGGCCTTGCCCTTGGGGTTGGCGCCGTGCTGGTAGGCCGGCGGGGCGACGCTGGGCGGAGCGTCGGGAACGGCGTCGAGCTGCGCGCGGGCGGCCGAGGCGGCCGAACCGTCGCCGTACTCGCACTCCAGGGCGGCGGTCGCGCCGGCCAGCGTGCCGCTGAGGGCCGCGGCCTCGAGCTCCTCCTGGGCGGCCACGGCGCCGGCGGCGAGGATCCCGGGCGGCGGGTCTTCGGGCAGGAAGCTGTTGGTCTCGGCGTTGTAGTTGGCCCGCGCGCCGGCCTGGAGCATCAGCGAGGAGGCGGGAACGGTCCCGCCGGAGACGATCACCAGGTCGCACTGGAAGCTCTCTTCGGTTCCCGGCTTCGCCGAGCCGTCGGCTTCGAGCCGGGCGATCGAGGCGCCCTTGACGAACTTCTTGCCCTCGGCCCCGGTCACGCCGGCGCCGTTGACCAGGCGGATGCCCGCAGCCTCGAGCGCCGCGGCCTTGTCGGGCGGGGTCTGCTCGCGCTGGTCGGCGACGACGAGGATCTCGACGCCTACCGCGCTGAGCTCGAGCGCGGCGTCGATGCCGCGGTCGCAGGTGGTCGAGACGACGGCTCGCTCACCCGGCTTCAGGGCCCACAGGGCGACCATCTTGCGGGCGGCGGTGGAGAGCATCACGCCGGGCAGGTCGTTGTTGGGGAAGACCAGCGGCTGCTCGATCGAGCCGGTGGCCGCAACGTGGCGCTGCGCACGGATCTGGTGGAGCGTGCTGTCCTGCCAGACCGGCACCAGGCCGTCGAAGTAGCCGAGCGCCGGGGCGTTGCAGAGGATCTCCACGCCGGCCTCCTCGGCCTGGCGGGTCAGCTCGCGGGCGCGCTCGTGCTCGCCCTGCCAGAGCAGCTGCCCTCCGGGCTCGACGTCGTCGCTCACCAGGACGGTGTCGGCGCCCTCACGGGCGGCGGCGATGGCGGCGCTCAGGCCGGCGACGCCCCCGCCGATGACCAGGACGTCGCAGTGGCGCCGGCGGTAATCGGTGCGCCACTCCCGGTGGGCCTGGCGCTTGGGGATCGTTCCCAGCCCGGCCGCGTTGCGCAGGACCTTCTCGTAGATCGGCCACGCCCAGCGCGGGCGGATGAAGGTCTTGTAATAGAAGCCGGCCGGCATGAACGGCCCGCCGTAGAAGTCGGCGGCGCGCATCACGTCGAAGTTCAGCGACGGCCAGGCGTTCTGGTGGATCACCTTCATCCCGTCGCGCGCCTTCTCGGTGGTGGCGCGGATGCCGGGCCAGTTGCCTTCCTGGACGAGCGTGTTGGCCGACCAGCCCGAGGCGCTGAAGATGCCGCGGTGGCGGTGGTACTTGAAGGAGCGCGAGAAGGTGCGCTGGCCCTTGGCGAAGAGGGCGGAGGCCACGGTGTCGCCCTCGAAGG
>CAIKSH010000091.1 GCA_903830015.1 uncultured Solirubrobacterales bacterium
ACCTCGTAACCGGGCTGGGCGGCGAAGTCGGGGAAGCGGTAGTTGCCGTTGGCGTCGGTGCGGACGGTGTCCAGAAGCGCACCGTCGGGGCCGTAAAGGGAGATAAGGGCGTTGGCGATCTCAGCTCCCGAGGTCGTCGTTACCTGGCCGCTCACGCGGAAGCCGAGCGCGGCGAGCCACGCCCGGAAGGAGGGCGATCCGGTATTTCCCGCCGAGGCCTTGAAGACGCCGGTCAGCGTCTTTATCGGGGTCGTCGGGCGCAGCCACCCGGATGCGCCGGCCGAGTCCCTGTCGTTCGGGGGAGGTGGGCTGGGAGTGAAGATGCCTCCCGTGGCCGTAGGCGTCCAGACTGGAATGTCGCTGGTGATCTCGTCCTCGCACTCGGTCGGAACGTTCTCCGGGACCTGGCAGAAGTTGAACGTACTACCGGCCAGGGCGCTCCCGGGGATGACGTTGCCGTCCCGGTCGGTCGCCGAGATGGCCAGCTCGTCGACGTCGATGTCCCCGAAGGCGAGCCCAAGGGCCGACGCCGGAGGCGGGGTCGAGAAGGTGAAGGTCGTCGTGACGACGGTTCCCCGGGCGCCAGCGACCTGGGTGGAGAGGTACTGCTTCACCGGCGAGGGTCCGCTCGGGCCAAAGACTTCGCCGAACGCGGTGGCCGACGTGAGCCACGAGCTGCTGGAGCGAACTGCGACCGACTTCCCGTCGTCGACGCTCTTGCGGGAGGTGTAGGTGGCGTTGGGGAACGCCCGAAGGTTGAAGTCGATCGTCCCGTTGTGGTCTTGCGCCGATGAGCTCGACGGGGTGATCGTCCAGGTCGGGTAGAAGCCTTCGGCGAATGCTGAGGGCGCGGAGAGGCCCATGAGGGCCGAGATCGCGAGGGCGCCGGTGAGAATTCGGCTCTTCATGGCGCGCAACACTAGCTAACGCCGCCCTCGAATTTCGGTGAAGCACGGACCCCGGTAATCCATCAGGGACCGGCCAGCGGCCGCCCCGCGCTCTGCGGGGCGGCCGGTTCGCCTAGCGCTTCGAGCGCTGCTTCTTGAGCGACTGCCGCTTGGCCAGCTTCATCTCGCGGGCCTGCTCGGCGCGGGCCCGGGCGATGGCCTTGGCCCGTGACTTCGAGCTGAAGGCGGCCGCCGTGGCTCCGGTGGGGGAGACCTCGGTGACGCTGATCGCCGAGGGCTCGCCCGTACCGCTGGCGCAGAAGCCGAATGCGGTGACGTTCCCGTTCGGGGCGATCTCTCCCGCCCACGAGGGGGCCAGGACCGTGACCGTGTTGCCGCTGCGGGTGACCGTTCCGCTCCAGCTCTCGGTGATCTTCACCGAGGAGGGCAGCGTGAAGACGAGCTTCCAGCTGCTCGAGCTCGCGGCGCCCGAGTTGGCGACCTTGAAGCTGCGGCAGTAGCCGTTCTCCCAGGTCGAGTCCTTGATCACCGTGGCCGACAGGACTGCCTTGCCCGGAGCCGGTGTCGGCGTCGGGGTCGGCGTCGGCGTCGGGGTCGGCGTCGGCGTCGGGGTAGGCGTCGGCGTCGGCGTCGGGGTAGGCGTCGGCGTCGGCGTCGGCGTGGGGGTCGGCGTCGGCGTGGGCGTTGGCGTCGGCGTGGGGGTCGGCGCCGGGTTCGGCGTAGTCGAGCCCGCGCTCGTGGTGACCGAAAGGTCGGCGAGCGCCGCCGTCGTGCTGCTCACGCAGAGACCGGTGTCGTAATACGTGCCGCCGGCCGGGGCCTTGGCCCAGGACGGAGCAGTGATCTCACGGCTGCTGCCGGTGCCGCTCAGCGTCCCGTTCCACGAGCTGGTGATCGTGGCTCCGGACGGGAGGGTGAATCCGAACTTCTTCACGCTCACCTCGCTGGAGCTGCCGTTGCTCACCTTGAGCTTCCCGCACCAGCCGGTGCCCCAGCTCGAATCCAGCTCGAGCTTGACCGAGATCGATCCGGGCGCCGGGGTCGGCGTCGGGGTCGGTGTGGGGGTCGGCGTAGGTGTCGGCGTCGGCGTCGGCGTCGGGGTAGGCGTCGGCGTCGGCGTCGGGTTGGGCGTCGGCGCCGGGGTCGGATTGGTCCCGCCGCTGTAGGCGCCCCAGATCTTCGAGAATTCGAAGGTCTGCTGGCTCACGCCGCTGCAGTAGTTGCCGGTCACCGTGGTCGGCGACGGGCACTGCGAGTCGCGGTTGAGCGACCACATCGCGATCCGGCCGATCGACTTCGAGTTGGCGAAGTCGAGCACCTTCCTGGCGTCGGCGGTCGAGAAGATCTCCTTCGGGTTGTCATTGATCCCGATCATCGGAGTGATCCCGACCATCTTCCAGAGCTGAGCGTCGCTGCGGCCCGGGTAGACGGTGGCCAGCTGGGCCTTGAGGCTGGTGGCCGCCTGGTTGGCCAGGTCGCCCATCTTCCCGTTGACGTCGAGCGACGGGTCGTAGTAGTCCATGGCCATCACGTTGACGATGCTCACGTCCACGCCCTTGGCCACGGCGCGGCGCAGGACGTTCATGCCGTCGGCGGTGAGGCCGGTCGGCAGGACGGGCAGGGTCAGCGAGACGGTCAGGGGCTTGCCCTTGGCCGCGGCGTCCTTCTGGACCTGGGCCACCGCTTCGAAGCGGCGGTCCAGCGACGGGTTGTCGCCCTGGTCTGCGCCCTCGACGTCGAAGTCGATGCTGCGCAGGTTGTAGGCGTCCACCACGGACTGGTACTGCGTGGCCAGGGCCGAGGCGCTGGTGCAGGTACGCGCGAGCTCCTGGCCGGCCGCGCCCCCGAAGGAGACGATCGGCTCGGCGCCGGCGGCGCGGGCGTCGCTGATCACCTGACGGGCGTCGAACCACTCGTCAGACGCGTTCAGGCCGTAGAAGCCGCCCCAGGAGGCTTCGCAGGCCTTCCCGCTGACGATGAACCCGAGCGAGACCGCCTTTGCGCCTGACGACCGGATGGCGTTGGCGTTGGTCGTCTTGGACTGCAGGGTCATGTCCACGTAGGGGGCAAAGCCCTGCTGGCTGGTCGAGCCGGACTCGCCGTACGGGATCGACTCGCGGTTGATCAGCTTCTTGAGCAGGTCCATCTTGGTTGCGTTGACCGTCTGCCAGTCGTCCTGGAGGACGCCGCCGGTGTCACCCGAGTTGGGGTTCCAGGCCCAGAAGGTCCAGCTGATTCCCTTCTTGCCCATGTAGTCGGCGAACTGGCGGATCCAGCGGCCTTCGACGGTGTCGGTGCCGACGTTCTTGGCCCCGAACTCGCCGACGAGGATCGGCGCAGTGCCGGCCTCGTGGATGTAGCCGAAGCCCTTCTGCCAGCGGTCGGCGAGGATGTTCTGGACGTTCGGGTCCGAGAACCAGGGCTGCGCGTAGACCCCCGGGCCGTACTCGTGCGGCGAGTAGACCAGTCGGTTGGCGACGTTCAGGCGGACCGGATTGTTGCGGACGCCTTCGAGGTTGCCGCCCCACCAGTGGCGGTCGAGCTGCTGGCC
>CAIKSH010000092.1 GCA_903830015.1 uncultured Solirubrobacterales bacterium
CGCGGCCGGGTCGGCTTCCTGGGCCACCAGTCCCTCTGTTACGAGGACCTCACCGCCCGCGAGAACCTCGAGTACCACGCCCGCCTGCACGGGCTGCGCCAGCCGCAGCGCCGGATCGACGAGCTGCTCGCCGCCACCGGGCTGGCCGCCCGCGCCGACGACCGCACCGGCACCTTCTCCCGCGGGATGCTCCAGCGCCTGGCCGTCTGCCGCGCCGTCCTGCACGACCCCGAGCTGCTCCTGCTCGACGAGCCGCGCTCGGGGCTGGACCCGGCCGCCGCCGAGACGGTCGAACCGCTGATCGGCCGCGGCTCGGGCCGCACCCGGGTGGTGGCCAGCCACGACCCGGCCGGCGGCCTGCAGGAGGCCGACCTGGCCCTCGGCCTGCGCGACGGGCGCGCCGCGCTGCTGGGCCCCGCCTCGGGTTTCGGGCCGGCCGAGATCGGGGAGCTCTACCGGTGAGCTCGCTGCGCCAGACCGGGGCCGCCGCGCCGCCGCGCACCCGGGCGCAGGCTCCCCGCCAGGTCGGCACGCTGGCCGCGATCGGCGCCGTGCTGGGCAAGGAGCTTCGCCTCGAGCGCCGCGCGCCCCAGACGCTCGTGGCGATGGCCATCTTCTCGGCCACCGCCTTCGTCGTCTTCCACTTCGCCCTCCAGCGCGACACGCTCGAGGGCGGGCTGGCCGCCGGCGTGCTGTGGGTGACGCTCACCCTCGCCGCGCTGCTGGGGATCGGGCGCAGCTTCGTGGCCGACCGCGACGAGGGCGGGCTCGACGGCTTCCTGCTCGCCCCGGTCGACCGCACCGCGCTGCTCGCCGCCAAGGTCATCACGATGCTCGTCTTCCTGGTGGCGATCGAGCTGGTGGCGGTCCCCCTCTTCGCGCTCCTGCTGCTCGGCCCGTCGCCCGGCGCCGGCCAGTGGCTGCAGCTCGCTGCGGTGCTCGGACTGGCCGATATCGGCATCGCGGTGATCGGCACCCTGGTCGCGGCGATCGCCGTGCGCACCCGCGCGCGCGACCTCATCACCTCGATCCTGGCGCTCCCGCTGCTGGTGCCGGTGATCATCGGTGCCAGCCAGGCCAGCGAGCCGCTGCTCTCCGCCGGCACAGGCGGCGCGCCGGCGCGCTGGCTGGCCGTTCTGGCGCTGTACGATCTGATCTTCGGGCTCCTTGCCTGGGCCCTGTTCGACTACCTGGTCGAAGACTGAGATGCCAACCTCAAAGCGCCTCTACGGAAATCACCTGGCCATCCTTGCCCCGCTGGCCGCCGGCGTGCTCGTGGTCGGCCTGGTGCTCGCCTTCTTCCAGGCCCCGATCGAGGCCGACCAGGGCTTCTCGCAGAAGATCATCTACATCCACGTGCCGCTGGCCATCACCACGCTGCTCGGCTTCGTCTGGGGCGGGATCTGCGCCGTGCAGTACCTGCGCTCGGGCAACCCGCGCGACGACCTGCGCTCCTACACCGCGATCCACCAGTCGCTCATCTTCTGCATCGGCGCGCTCATCACCGGCTCGATCTGGGCGAAGGCCTCGTGGGGTACCTGGTGGGTGTGGGAGGAGCCGACGCTGGTCTCCTTCCTGATCGTCTTCCTCCTGTACTGCACCTACCAGCCGCTGCGCTTCTCGATCGAGGACCCCGAGCGCCAGGCCCGCTATGCCGCCGTCTTCGCCGTCGTCGCCGGGGCCTTCATCCCGCTGAACTTCATCGCCGTTCGGCTCGCCGACCCGCTGATCCACCCGCGGGTGCTCGGTACCGCCGACGGCGGCCTGACCGCCGGCATGCGCCCGGCCTTCTACCTGTGCACGATCGGCGCGCTGCTGCTCTTCGCCACGCTCTGCAAGTACGAGATGGCCTCCAAGCACACCCGCGCCCAGCTCCGGGCGCTGCGCCGCCGCTTCGGCCAGGACGCCCCCGCCCGCCCCGCGCGCACCAGCGCCCCGGAGGTCCCGGCCCGGTGACCGAGACGCTGCCGCCCAACACCGGCTTCGTCGCCGCCGCCTACGTCGTCTTCGTGGCGCTGCTGCTGATCTACGTGACGATCATGGCGATTCGCGCCAGCCGGCTGGAGCGCGAGCTCGACCGGCTCCTCTCCGAGGAGGATCCCCGGGAGGCCGCGGTGGTCGAGGAGACGGTGGTCGAGGAGGCGGTCCGGTGAGCGAGCTGCTGGCCATCGGCGTCTCCCACAAGACCGCGCCGCTGGCCCTGCGCGAGCGCCTGGCCATGACCGAGGCCGCCGCCGAGGAGTTCGTCCGCGAGCTGGTCGCCCACGAGGAGATCCGCGAGGCGGTGGTCATCTCCACCTGCAACCGCACCGAGGCCTACATCGTCAGCCGCGAGAGCGTCGACGCCGAGAGCATCCTGCTGGCGCGGCTGGCCAGCCGGGCCGGGATCCGCCCCACCGAGCTGGTCGAGATCGCCTACTCGCCCCGCAACTGCGACGCCGCCCGCCACCTCTTCAAGGTCACCGCGGGCCTCGACTCGATGATCGTCGGCGAGCACGAGGTCCAGGGCCAGGTGCGCCGCAGCTACGAGAACGCGCTCGGCGCCGGCACCACCGGCCCGTTCACCAACCGCCTCTTCCGCGCCGCGCTGCAGGCCGGCAAGCGCGTGCGCAGCGAGACCGCCCTGGGCACCGCCCGGGTCAGCGTGCCCTCGGTCGCCGTGGACCTGGCCCGCGAGACGATCGGCCCGCTGGAGGAGAGCAGCGTGGTGGTGATCGGCGCCGGCGAGACCGCCGAGCTCACCGCCCGCGCCCTCAGCGACCGCGGCGTCAGCACCCTCTTCGTGGCCAACCGCCGCGTCGAACGCGCCCGCGAGCTGGCCCTGGCCTTCGACGGCCACGTCGCCTCGCTCGACGAGCTGCCCCAGCGCATGCAGGAGGCCGACATCGTCGTCTCCTCCACCTCCTCCCCGCACGTGATCGTCGGCGCCGAGGAGATCGAGCGCGTGATGGAGAGCCGCGACGGCCGTCCGCTGCTGCTGATCGACATCGCTGTCCCGCGCGACGTGGATACCGCCTGCGCCGAGGTGCCCGGGGTCCGCGTGCTCGACATGGACGACCTGCAGTCCACTGTGGCCCGCAACCTTCACGTGCGCGAAGCCGAGCGCGACGGGGCCGAGGAGATCGTCGAGGAGGAGATCGAGCGCTTCTCGCACTGGATGGCCCAGCAGGGCGCCACGCCGACCATCGCCGCCCTGCGCGAGCACGGCGCCGACATCGTCGACCAGATCCTCGGCGAGAACGACGGCCGCTGGGAGAGCGCCTCGGCGCGCGACGTGGCGCGGACCGAGGCGATCGCCCGCGCGGTGATGCAGCGCCTGCTCCACGAGCCGACGATCCGGATGAAGGCCCTCGAACAGTCCGGCGGCCACGGGCGCCTGGCCGTGCTGCGCGAGCTCTTCGGCCTCGACGAGGTTCCCGAGGAGGCGGCCGGCCCCGGCGCGGCCGCCGCCGAGGAGGATCTCGGCCAGACCGCCGAGGTCCGCCCCCTGCGCCGGGGATCGTGAGGCTCGGCACCCGCGCCAGCGCCCTGGCGCTGGCGCAGGCCGAGGTCGTGGCCGCCGGGCTCGGCGGCGCCGAGCTGGTGACCATCACCACCAGCGGCGACCGCGACCGCAGCGCCCACGGCGACAAGGAGCGCTGGACCCGCGAGCTCGACGCCGCGCTGCTGGACGGCCGGATCGACGCCGCCGTCCACTCGGCCAAGGACCTTCCCGCGCGCCTGGCCCCGGGCATCGTGATCGCCGCCACCCCGCCGCGCGCCGACCCGTTCGACGCCCTCTGCGGCGCTGCCTCGATCGACGCGCTGCCCGAGGGCGCGCGGGTGGGCACCGGGTCGCTGCGCCGCGCCGCCCAGCTCAAGGCGGCCCGCGAGGACCTCGAGCCCTGCGAGCTGCACGGCAACGTCGACACCCGCCTGGAGCGCCTGGCCGCCGGCGACTTCGACGCCATCGTCCTGGCCTGCGCCGGGCTCGAGCGGCTCGGGCGCGGTGACGAGATCGGCGCGCGGCTGGAGGAGATGGTCCCCGCCGCCGGGCAGGGCACGCTCGCGGTAACCGTCCGCGCCGGCGAGGAGGGGTCGGTCGCCGCCCTCGACGACCCGGCCACCCACGCCGCCCTGGACGCCGAGCGCGCCGTGGTCGGCGGGCTGGACGCCGACTGCCACACGCCGGTCGGGGTCCACGCCGCCCCGCAGGACGGCCTCTTCGCCGTCGAGGCCTTCGTCGGGCGCCCCGACGGCAGCGCCTGGCTGCGCGACCGCCTGGCCGAGAGCGGCGCCGAGCCCGAGCAGATCGGCGGGCAGGTCGCCGAGCGGCTGCTGGCCGCCGGCGCCGGGGAGGTGCTCGGCCGTGGCTGAGGCCCCCGGCACCGTCTACCTCGTCGGCGCCGGGCCCGGCGACGACGGCCTGATGACCGTGCGGGCCACCGAGCTGGTCTCGCGCGCCGACGTGATCCTCTTCGACAAGCTGATCCCGCCCGGCGCCCTGGACGGCGCCCGCCCGGACGCCGAGCTGATCGACGTCGGCAAGATCGGCGGCGGCGAGCAGGTCCCCCAGGAGGTGACCGAACAGCTGA
>CAIKSH010000093.1 GCA_903830015.1 uncultured Solirubrobacterales bacterium
GATCAGGACGGTCGAATGGCCCAGGAAGGTGGCCGCGTCGCCGCTCAGCACGTGAGCTTGCGCAGCGCCGCCCGGTAGGGGCGCATTTTCGCGGTCGGCCAGTCGCTGTGCGTCTGCGTGCGCAGCCGCCCGACACGCTCGCGGTGATACGGGGAGCGAAGGTTCTCGTTGTGGCCGATGACGTTGGAGAGGGATATGTCGTAACGGCAGCGCAGCCAGTTGGTCAGCCGCAGCGATGCCTGGCGCATCCGCGTGCTGGCCATCACGCCGGCCTCCGAGAAGCCGACGTGCTCGATCCCGATCGACGTGTAGTTGAGCCCGACCGTGTGGCGGCACATCAGCGAGAGCGGGACGAGCTGGTGGATCCGGCCGCCCGGGTCGATTATGAAGTGCGAGCAGACGCCGGGAAGCTCGCCGAGCTCGCCGTCACGGACGTTCGGGGCGAAGATCCCCCACGCCGACGAGTAACTCGAGCCCTCGGTCATGTGCTGCACGATCACCTTCGGCTGCGCGAGGCGGTAGCTGTCGATGCCGTAGTGGCGCCGGGCGTAGGCGCGCATGTCGCTGCGCCGGGCCGTGCCGTAGGGGATGGCGTCCCACTTGACCGGCGGCCGTTCGGCTGCCGCCGGCGCCCCTACCGCCGCGGCGGCCAGGACGGTCGCCACCAGCTCGGTGAGGGCTCCCGCAGTCACCCGGCAGAGGGTACGGAGCGCCGCGGCCCCGGGCGCCGGCTGGCCTGCAGGCGCCCCGGATAGGATCGCCCGCGATGCGCGTCCTGTGCGCCAGCGACTCCCCCACCTGGCGGCTGCTTCTGGAGCGGTCGGTAGAGGCCCTCGGCCACGAGCCGGTCACCGCCGAGGACGGGATGGAGGCCTGGAAGCTGCTCCAGGAGGACGAGGCGATCGACGTCTGCGTGACCGACCGCCAGATGCCCGGGATGGACGGCGACGAGCTCTGCCGGAAGATCCGGGAGCTGGACGGCCGTTACGTCTACGTCGTGCTGCTGACCGCCCAGGACACCTCCGAGGAGGTGATCGACGGGATGGAGATCGGCGCCGACGACTACCTGATCAAGCCGCTCGACCAGGTCGCGCTAGCCACGCGGCTGATCGCCGCCGAGCGCGTAACCGCCCTGCACCGCAAGATCGCCGAGCAGCAGGCCGAGATCGAGCGCCTCTACGGCAAGCTCAAGGACGCCTTCAAGCGGTTCGTTCCCGAGTCGGTCGCCGACCAGATCATCACCCGCAGCGACGAAGGGGTGAAGCTCGGCGGAATCTCACGCACCGCGACGGTGATGTTCACCGACCTGCGCGGCTTCACCCAGTTCTCCGAGCACATGGAGCCCGAGCAGGTGATCGACGTCGTGAACCGGTACCTGGGCGAGATGTCGGAGGCGATCCTCGCCGAGGAGGGAACGATCGTCGCCTACATGGGCGACGGGATCATGGCCGTCTTCGGCGCCCCCCTCGAGCAGCCCGACCACGCCGACCGGGCGCTCAGGGCCGCGCGGGCGATGCTCGACACCCACCTGCCCCGGTTCAGCGAGTGGATGAAGGAGAACGAACTCGGCGAGGGCTTCCGCATGGGCATCGGCCTCAACAGCGGCAGCGTAGTCTCCGGCAACGTCGGCTCCGAGAAGCGCCTCGAGTACACGGCGCTGGGCGACACCACCAACACCGCGGCCCGCCTGGAGGGAATGACCAAGGGCACCCCGCACCAGCTCTACTGCGCCCAGACCACCCACGACATGCTGGTCGAGGATCCCGGTGACCTGGTCTTCGTGGACGAGGTTGACATCCGCGGCCGCGACCAGCCGCTCGGGGTCTGGTCGTTCGCCGGGGAGGACTGATGCGCCGGGCCCGGCGCTGGTAGCGTCTGCTTCGTGCTGGAGGAGGCTGGAGAAGCACCGGACCGTGCCGCGCAGGCGGACGGCGGGCCTACCGCCGGGAAGCCGCCCGGAGGAACCGGTGCGGCAACCCGGTGGATCACCTCGCCGCGCCGGCTGCCATGGCTCCTGGTACTCCTCGCGCTCGTGCCGGCGGTGGTTATCGCTCTGATTGCCGAAACGCAGACCCGCTCGCTCCTGGTGGACGCAGCCGGACGGGAGGTTCGCAACGCCGCGGTAAGCGCGATGGTCGATGTGGAGAGCAACCTGCGGCGTTCCGCGCTTGACGCCAAGTCGGTCGCGGCCAGCGACCGTGTCAAGGCGATGAGACCGGCCGCCACCACCGACAAGCTGACCGAAGAGACAAAGTCGATGGACCCGCTCTACCGCCAGATCATCGCGGTCGACCCACAGGGCCGCGTTGTCGGGCTTTCGACCAACCCTCCGGGCAACACCAGGAATGTTCCGCCGCGCAACTTCGTCGGCAAGTCGATCGGTCGGCCCTCCTGGTTCACCGAGGCCCTGAAGGCGGCCGAAGGACGGCGCGCCAACCCGGTCATCCAAACGGTCGAGCCACGGCCGATCATCGGTGAGCTCGAAGGCAACGGGACCGCCCCCATTGCACCTGTCACCGCCATCGGCGTCACGCGCGGCAAGAGGGTGGTCGGGGTGGTGGCGCTCTTCACCAACTGGGCAGCGTTCGTGAGCGAGTCCGACGAGACCACCGGCGCGTACGCCAACCGCGCCGCAAAGGGCGGCCTGGGGATCTACCTCGCCGACCGCCAGGGCCGGATCCTCCTCGCCCCGGGCGAAGGATCCGACCTCGGGGCCGACGTGAGCTCGGATTCGGTCTACGAGACCGCCCAGGCGAGCAAGATACCGGGATTCGTCGTCGATAACTCCGGCGGCGCGTTGATTCCGAAGGACTCAGTGGCCGGATACGCACCAATGGACCAGCAGATCGGCGACCCGCCACTGGACTGGGTGACCTTCGCGGTTGAGCAGAAGGGCGACGCCCTCCAGGACGCCAACCGCCTCACGCGCTTCCTGATCATCATCACGATCCTCGTCGGCATCCTCGCGGCGGTGATCGCGCTCGTCGTCAGCCGCAGTCTGACCAGCCGCGCCCGCCAGCTGCGACTTTCATCGATCGAGGTCGAAGCCGGCTCCGAAAGACTGCAGGAGAGCGCCGAGACCAGTCGCACCCGGGCCCAGCAGACCGAAGACCTCGCCGGCCAGCAGCTAGCCAGCATCGAGGAGATCCGTGGCCTGGTCGCCGAGATGCAGGAGACCGGCGGACGGATTTCAGCCAGCGCCGAACTCGTCTCCCGGCAGGCAGGTAAGGCCGCCATGGCCGGAGAGGAAGGCAAGGAGGCGGCCGCCGAAGTCGACCGCGCCATGGGCGAGATCGACGAGCGAGTTCGCGGAATCTCTTCAGAGATCTCGGCGCTGGCCGGCCAGACCGCCCAGATCAGCGAGATCATCGCGACGGTCTCCAGCATCGCCGACCAGTCGAACCTGCTGGCCTTCAACGCGACGATCGAGGCCGCCAAGGCCGGCGAGCACGGCGCCGGCTTTACCGTGGTGGCCGAGGAGGTGCGGGTCCTGGCCGAGCGTTCCAAGCGGGCCACCGCCCAGATCCGCTCGATCCTTGGGGAGATCGACAAGGCCACCCGCGATGCCGAGCGTTCGGCCGAGCACGGAATCCAGGCCGTGAGCGAGGGCCGCAGGCGGGCCGAGAGCGCCGCCTCCACCATCGAGGAGCTGGCTGCCGCCAACGAGGAGGCCGAGCGCACGACGCGCGAGATCGCCGACGCTGCACCCGAACAACAGCGAGTGGCCGAACGCTTCGTCGAAGCGACCGGCGAGGTGAGCAGCCGGGGCAAGGCCGTTCAGGCCTCTGCTCACGACTCCTCCCGCGCCGCCGCGGAGCTCGACGCGCTGGCCGAGAGAATGCGCGACCTGGCCAAGACCCTTACCGAGATCTAGGCCGGCGGCGGTGAGCGCGCCGGGGGGACTGATGGAGCTGGAGCCGGGCGGCCGCGCCCTGCGTCAGGAGGATCTCGTCCAGATCATTGCCGATCCGGCGATCGCCCCGGTAACCGGAGCCGGCGAGTGCTGGCGTGGGCTGGCCAACCTTCGCGGTGGGCTGATCGGCGTGGCCGACCTCGGCTTTCTGCTCGACGGGCGGGCGACCGACGGCGGGGTGATGGTGGCGATCGCCACCCCGGACGGCAAGTTCGGGCTGCTCTGCGAAGGCGTGCGCGGGGCCCGCGGCCTCCCCGGAGCCGACGCGCTGCCGGACGAGCCGCTGGCCGGCGACCCCGACTGGCTCCTGCCCGCCCCTCCCGGCGAGCCGCGGATCATCGACGTCGTGCTGCTACTCGAGGACGAGCGGATGAAGGGCGCCCCGTGAGCAAGGCCTTCCGCCCCGACGACGACCTGCGCCGCCAGCTGCTGGAGATCTTCGCCGGCGAGGCCCGCGACGAGCTCGACACGCTGTCCAGCGGCCTGGTCGCCCTGGAGGCCGACCCTCAGGCCGCCGTCGGCTCGGGAAAGGTCGAGGAGATGATGCGCGCCGCGCACAGCCTCAAGGGCAGCGCCCGCGCCGTGGAGCTCGAGCCGGTCGACCGGATCTCCCACGCCCTGGAAAACCTCCTTCGGGCCGAGGCCGGTCGCACCGAAGTGAGCGGCGAGACCGCCGACCTGGGCTACCGGGCCCTCGACGCGATCGAGGCGATCGTCGGCGCCGCTACCGGGGGCCCGCCGGCCGACGTAAACGTCACCGCGATCTGCGACGAGCTCAACGAGGCCGCCGCCGAGGACGGCGC
>CAIKSH010000094.1 GCA_903830015.1 uncultured Solirubrobacterales bacterium
CGGCGATGGAGGAGGTTCGCGGCGAGATCGCCGAGGCATGCCGGCGATCGGGCCGCGACCCGTCGCAGGTCGAGGTGGTCACCGCCTCGAAGTACGTCGCCCCCGAGCAGATGGGCCTCCTGGCCGAGGCCGGCATCGGGCTCGTAGGAGAGAATCGCGCGCAGGAGATGGCCGCCAAGGCCGAGCTCTGGCCCGGCCGGTTCGAGTTCGACTTCATCGGCCGGCTGCAGAGCCGGAAGGTCAAGCAGGTTGTCCCCTTCGCCAGGCTGATCCACTCGGTGGCCAGCGATTCGGTCCTCGAGCAGCTCGGCCGGCACGGGACGCCGGAGACGAAGGTCCTGGTCCAGGTCAACGTTGCCGGCGAGGAGGCCAAGGACGGGATAGCCCCGGACGACCTTGCGGCCTTCATCGACCGCTGCCCGGTGGAGGTCGTGGGGCTGATGACCATGCCCCCGTTCGCCGAAGACCCCGAGGAAAGCCGGCCCTGGTTTGCCCGGCTGGCCGAGCTGGCCCGGGAAAACGGCCTTCCCGAGCTCTCGATGGGCACCACGCAGGACTTCCCGGTCGCCGTGGAGGAGGGGGCGACGCTGGTCCGGGTGGGAAGCCGGATTCTGAGGCCCTGAGCGCCTCGCCGGCCCGCAGGCAGGAAAACGCCGGTCGGCGGTTAAAATCATGGATGTATGGCCCTGAGTGACACCTGGCACCGAACCCTCGTCTACTTCGGCCTGGCCGAAGAGCGCGATCCCTATGCGTCGGCCTCTTCCGAGCCCGAGGCCGAGCTGGAGGGGCGCTACCGCGAGCGTGGCAGCGTCCGTCGCCTCTCACGCAGCCGCGGCGGCGACGTGGACGAGATCTTCACCGAGGAGGAGTTCGACGTCCGCCGGTCCCCGCGCGCCCGTAACGGCGGGTCGAGCGGGGGCAGCGTCCACCTGGTCATCCCGAAGAGCTTCAACGACGCCCAGCAGGTAGCCGACAAGTTCCGCGATGGCGTCCCGGTCGTCCTCAACCTGCAGTCGACCGACACCGAGCTCAGCAAGCGGCTGATCGACTTCACCAGCGGCCTGACCTACGGGCTCGACGGCGGCATGCAGAAGATCGCCGACAAGGTCTTCATGCTCACCCCGCGCGACGTCGAGATCTCCGCCGAGGCCCGCGCCGAGCTGATCGAGAAGGGCTTCTTCACCCAGAGCTGACGGCGGCTGCCTGTGCCGGCGCCGGGCCGCTAGCTTTCCCGGCAATGCAGATCGGACTGATTGGCAGCGGCAACATCGCCACCGCCTTCGCCCTCGGCTGGGGCCAGCCGGTGCTTTGCACCGATCTCGATCCGGCCCGGGCCGACGCCCTCGCCGGGGCCACCGGGGGAGAAGCCCTGCTGAGCAACGCGGAGCTGGCCCAGCGCAGCGACCTGGTGGTCCTCTGCCACAAGCCCGGGCAGCTCGATGAGGTAGCGAGCGAGGCATCGGCAGGGGCCGGGGTGGTGCTCTCGCCGCTGGCGGGAGTCTCGCTGGCCGAGCTTCGGGAGGCCTACCCCGACAGCCTGGTTTTCCGGGTAATGCCCAACACGGCGATGCGTCTGGGGCACGGGGTGACCGTCCTGGCCGAGGACGACGCCGGGGACCCGGCGGCCTTCGAGACCCTCAAGGGGCTGCTCGGCGAGCTGGGGCCGGTCTTCGTCCTGCCCGAGGCCGACTTTGCCGCCGCGACGGCCGTGATGAGCTCCGGGGTCGCCTTCCTGGCGCTGGTCGCCGAGGCGAAGATCGCCGCCGCCGACGCCGCGGGGATGGATCCGAAGGTCGCGGCCGCCCTGGTCGGGGCCACCTTCGGGAGCGCGATGGCGCTCCTCTCCGAGGAGGGAGCCGATGCGGCGCAGGTGCGCGAGGCGGTGACCTCGCCGGGGGGAGTGACCGAGAAGGGGCTGGCGGAGCTCGAGCAGGCGCAGGTGCGTGAAGCCTTTGCCTCCGCGGTGCGGGCCGTCGTCGAGGGCGGGGCATGACCGTGCCTGGTGTCCCGGTCGCCAGTGTCCGGGACACCGTGGCCGACTACCTGGCTGCCCTCATCAACGTCTACGTCGTCTTGATCATCATCTGGATTCTCCTCGGGCTCTTTCTCGCCTTCGGCGGACGGCTTCCCTACAACCGGCTTACCGACGCGGTTTCCGGTTTCCTGCGATCGGTCTGCGAGCCCTACCTCGGGCTCTTTCGCCGGTTCATCCCGCCGATCGGAGCCTTCGACCTCAGCCCGATCGTGGCGATCCTGGTCCTGACGGTTGGCGGGGGAATCGTCGTCGGGCTCATCCGGGGATGACCAACGACAGCCGTTCGACCGTGGCGCTCGCCGGGCTCACGGCGATCGCCGTTCTGGCCGTCGACCAGGCGACCAAGGTGGCGGTTCGCGCATCGCTCGACCCGGGCGAGGAGCGGGAGGTGCTGGGGCAGGTCGTCGAGCTGGTCTACGTGCGGAACACCGGGGTCGCCTTCGGCCAGCTCGCCGGAAACGGGGCGCTGGTGGCCATTCTCGTGGCGGCGGCCGTGGCCGGCCTGCTCTGGTACTTCTTCACGCACCTGTCCACCCCGTGGATATGGCTTCCGGCAGGCATGGTCGTCGGTGGTGCCCTGGGCAACCTCATCGACCGGGTGGGGGAGGGAGCGGTGACCGACTTCGTAAAGCTTCCCGGCTGGCCGGCCTTCAATGTCGCCGATTTCTCGATCACGGCCGGCGTGATCCTGATGGTGCTGATCGCCGAGCTCCACGCCAGGAGGCTTCGCCGGGAGGCCAGGGGTGAAGGCTGAAGTAGGTGAGTCCCAGGCCGGCGAGCGCCTCGACGTGTTCCTGGCCGCGCGCCTGGGATCCCGCTCTCGGGCCCAGGCGGCGATCGCCGAAGGGCGGGTGGTCGTGAACGGAGCCGAGGCCCCGAAGCGCCTCCTGGTCGGGGCCGGCGACGTCGTGGAGTGGTCAGAGCCGGCTGCTCCGGCCCCGCGCGAGCCCGAGGACGCACCGGCCGCGGCGGTGCCGGTGGCCTGGGAGGACGAGGACCTGATAGTCGTGGACAAGCCGGCCGGCATGGCCACCCACCCCTCCCGTGGCCACGCCTCGGGCACGCTGGCCCAGGCTCTCGCCGGGCGGGCGGCCGGCGGCGGAAATCCCGAGCGGGCGGGAATCGTCCACCGGCTCGACCTCGACACCTCGGGGCTGCTGGTCGTGGCGCGCAACGAGGAGACCCACCGCGCCCTGCAGGAGGCGATCGCCGCGAGGGAGGTGCGCCGCGAGTACCTGGCCCTCGTTGCCGGCCGGCCAAAGTCCCGTACCGGCACCATCGACGCGCCGATCGGGCGCGACCGACGCCGGCGGACCGTCCAGTCGGTGGCGACCGACAACCCGAGGTCGGCGGTCACCCACTTCGAGATCGTGGAGGAGCTTCCGAACGCCACCCTCCTGAGGGTGACGCTGGAGACCGGCCGCACGCACCAGATCCGCTCCCATTTGCAGGCGATAGGGCTCCCGATCGCCGGCGACCCGGACTACGGCGTGGAGGGCGCGCTGGGCCTGGAACGCCAGTTCCTGCACGCAGCGCGGCTGGCCTTCGCCCACCCGTCCGGGGGCACGGTGGACGTGGAATCGCCGCTTCCCGGCGACCTGCAGCAGGCCCTGGAGCTGGCCCGCGGGGGCGCGGAGGTGCAGGAAGCCCGCTGAGGCTAGACTGAAGGCTCAAGTAAACGCCTACCCCTCCGGGCCACGGCGGGACGCTCCCTTATCGGCCCCGCGCCGTAAGCGTCCACCGCCGGAGGGAATGACCACAACGACAAAGGGAGCACCAGAAGTGACCACCGCCACGAGCGAGGTCGGACTCAGGGACCTGCTGGAAGCCGGCGTCCATTTCGGCCACCAGACCCAGCGCTGGAACCCGAAGATGCGCCGCTACATCTTCGGCGAGCGCGACGGGATCTACGTCGTCGACCTCCTGCAGACCGAAGCGGCGCTGGCCGAGGCGACGGAGTTCGTCGCCGGCCTCTCGCGCCGGGGAGGGATCGTCCTCTTCGTCGGAACCAAGAAGCAGGCCCGCGACGCCGTCAAGGAGGCCGCCGAGCGCGCCGGGATGCCGTACGTAAACCATCGCTGGCTCGGTGGGCTGCTGACCAACTACCAGACGATCAGCCAGCGCATCCGGCGCCTGCACGACCTCGAGGGCTATGAGGAGGACGGCCAGCTCGAGCTCCTGCCGACCCGGGAGCGCCTGGCCGCCGAAGCCGACCTGGAGAAGCTGCGCGCCAACCTCGGTGGCGTCAAGCACATGCAGAGGCCGCCCGACGCCATCTTCGTCGTGGACCTCAACGTCGAGGAGATCGCCGTCCGCGAGGCCCAGCGGCTGCGGATCCCGATCATCGGGCTGGTGGACACCAACTGTGATCCGGACGGGATCGACTTCGTCATCCCCGGCAACGACGACGCCATCCGCTCCTGCAAGGTGATCGCCGACGGCCTGGCCGACGTGATCGCCGAGAACCGCCTGGCCTTCCTCGCCGAGGAGGAGAAGGCCCGGGCCGAAGCGGAGGCCCAGGCCGCGCGCGAGGCCGAGGAGCAGGCCCGCCGTGAGGCTGAGGAGGAGGCACGACGCGCCGCCGAAGAGGCCGAGGCCAAGGTGGCCGCCGCCAACGCCGAGGCCGCAGGCGAGACCCCGCCGGCCGCCGAAGCAGCGGCTCCCCCTGCGCCGGCAGCGGGCCCCGAAGGAGAGAGCTCATGAGCGCCGAGGTAAAGGCCGCAGACGTCGCCGAGCTGCGCAAGATGACCGGCGCCGGAATGATGGACTGCAAGGAGGCGCTCGCCGAGGCCGGCGGCGACATGGACAAGGCGGCCGAGCTCATCCGGGTGAAGATGGGCAATAAGGTCGGCAAGCTCTCGGACCGCGAGGCTGCCGAGGGAACCGTCCAGTCCTACATCCACGCCGGCGGGAAGGTCGGCGTGATGGTCCAGGTCGACTGCAACACCGACTTCGTGGCCAAGAACGAGGACTTCACCGAGTTCGCCCGCGAGGTGGCGATGCACATCGCCGCCAGTCCCGCGGTGCAGTACGTCAGCGACGAGGACGTTCCCGGCGAGGCACGGGAGGCCGAGGCGCGGATCTTCACCGAGCAGGTCTCCGACAAGCCGGAGGACATCCGCCCGAAGATCGTCGAGGGGATGCTGGACAAGTGGCTGGGAGAGGTCGTCCTTCTCCGCCAGCCCCACGTAAACGCCGACCGCCACGAGGGGCAGACGATCGAGGAGATGCGCGCCGCCCTGTCGGCCAAGACCGGCGAGAACATCGTCATCCGGCGTTTCGTCCGGTACGCCGTAGGGGAGTAAGGCCGTGGCGGCCGAGCCGGTCTTCCGGAGGGTGCTGCTCAAGCTCTCGGGAGAGGCGCTGCTCGGCGATCTCGACTACGGCACCGACCCGGCCCGGCTGGAGGACGTCGCAGCGCAGGTCCGCACGGTCCGCGACCGGGGCGTGGAGATAGCCATCGTGGTCGGCGCGGGCAACATCTACCGCGGAATGACCGGGGCGGCCGAGGGCATGGACCGGGCTACCGCCGACTACATGGGCATGCTGGCCACCCTCCTGAACGCCCTCCCGCTCCAGGACGCCCTCGAGAAGACCGGCGTGCAGACCCGGGTGCAGTCGGCGATCCACGTCGAGGAGGTCGCCGAGCCCTATATCCGCCGTCGCGCCGACCGCCACCTCGAGAAGGGGCGCGTGGTGATCTTCGCCGCCGGTACCGGCAACCCATTCTTCACTACCGATACTGCCGCCGCGCTGCGCGCGACCGAGATCCGCGCTGAGGCGATCCTCATGGCCAAGAACGGGGTCGACGGCGTGTACACCGCCGATCCGCGCACCGACCCCACCGCCGAGCTGATCCCGCAGATCACCCACATGGAGGCGATCCGCCGCGAGCTCAAGGTGATGGACGCCACGGCGCTGGCCCTCTGCATGGAGAACTCGATGCCGATCCACGTCTTCGACATGAACACCGACGGCAATATCGACCGGATAGTCTGCGGCGAGGAGGTGGGGACGGTGGTCAGCCCATGAGCGAACTAATCGATGAACTCCTCGCCGACGCCTCCGAGCGGATGAGCCGCACCGTAGAGGCCACCAACGCCGAGTTTGCCAGCGTGCGCACCGGCCGGGCCAGCCCCTCGATCCTCGACCGCGTGAACGTCGACTACTACGGGGCCGAGACCCCCCTCAACCAGCTGGCCACGATCAACGCCCCGGAGGCCCGGCTGATCACCGTCCAGCCGTTCGACGTCTCCACCCTTCCGGCGATCGAGAAGGCGATCATGGAGGCCGATCTGGGCCTTACCCCCGGCAACGACGGCAAGATCATCCGCCTGGCCATTCCCGAGCTCAGCGAGGAGCGGCGCAAGGAGCTGGTGAAGGTGGTGCGCAACATCGCCGAGGAGGGACGGGTGGCGATCCGCAACGTGCGCCGCGACGTCATGCAGGACCTGCGCGAGCTGCGCGAGGCCGGCGAGGCCGGCGCCGACGACGAGCACCGGGCCGAAGGGGAGCTGCAGAAGCTGACCGACGACCGGGTCGCCGACCTCGATGCCCACCTGAAGGGCAAAGAGGCCGAAATCCTGGAGGTCTGATGCCGGCGGGTGAGGCCGCGGCCCGCTACGTCGCGATCATCACCGACGGAAACGGCCGCTGGGCCGCCGAGCGCGGCCTGCCGGTGGTCGAGGGCCACCGCGCCGGGGCCGACACCGTGAAGGCGCGGCTGCGTGATGCCGTCGAACTGGGGATTCGGGAGCTGACCGTCTACTCGTTCTCAACCGAGAACTGGGGACGGCCTCCCGAGGAGGTCGCTGCGCTGATGGAGATGTTTGCCGAGCGGATCCGCACCGAGACCCCCGAGCTCGAGGAGGAGGGCGTGCGGATGCGGTTCGTCGGGCGCCGCGACCGAGTCTCCCCGGCGCTGGTCGAGGCTATGGAGGGCGCAGAGGCCCAGACCGCTTCCGGAGACCGGCTCACGCTGTTCATCGCTTTCGATTACGGCGGGCGCAACGAGATCATCGACGCGGCCCGCAGGTACGAGGGTGGCGGCGAAGACGCCTTCCAGGAGCTCTTGTACGCACCGGAGATGCATGACCCGGACCTCCTGATCCGGACCAGCGGCGAGATGCGGCTCTCCAACTACCTCCTCTGGCAGTGCGCCTACTCCGAGCTTGTCTTCCGGGACGAGTACTGGCCCGATTTCGACCGGGCCGCGCTGGAGGAATGCCTGGCCGAGTTCGCCTCCCGCCAGCGACGTTACGGTGGTCGGTGATGGACGAGACCCAGGTGGCACCGGTGGTCGAGGAGACCCGCAAGGGCCGGCGGGGCCGCATGTTCGGCGCCCGTCGCGGCACGGCAGGGCTTAAGAACCGCAGCTCCGACCTGGCCGCACGCGTCCTGGTGGCGGTGCCGCTCGTCGTCCTGGCCGTGGTCCTGGTCGCGGCCGGGGGATGGGTCTTCGCCGCCGGCCTGCTCGTGCTGGGCATCATGGCCCTGCGCGAGCTGTTCTCCATGTTCCCCCGCTGGGCGGTGCCGGTCTTCGCCGTCTTCTTCGCCTTCCTGCTGATGATCGTCGCCGCCCGCACCGGGGGCCCGCCACGACTGCTCCTGGCCACCGTCGTGGCCCTGCCGGTGGTGTTTATCGGCGGCCTTCTTGCGCCCCGCCGCTCCGACGTCCGGGGGCTGGCCCTGGGCATGCTTGGCCTGGCGTGGATCGGGCTGGCGCTCTCCCACGCGGTGATGCTCAGGGACCTCGAGCACGGAGCGGCGATCCTCGTCCTCGTCCTCGTCGCGACCTTCATCGGCGATACGGGCGCCTACTTTGGCGGCCGCGCCTTCGGGCGGCGCAAGCTGGCGCCGGCCCTCTCCCCGGCCAAGACCTGGGAGGGCCTGGTGATCGGCATTCTCGCGGGCACGCTCGCCGGCTGGTTCGTCGGCCTCTACCTCGACTGGCTGACCGGCCTGCAGGCCCTGCTGCTCGGATTTGCCGCCGCGCTGATCGCGCCGCTCGGCGATCTCTTCGAGAGTGCGCTCAAGCGCGAGGCCGACGCCAAGGACTCCGGCAGCGTCTTCGGCGCCCACGGAGGGGTCCTGGACCGCCTTGACGCTGCCCTCTTTGCCGTGGTCGTCGGCTTCTACGTCTGGCAGGCGATGCTGTGAGCGGCCGCGCGGGAGGCTGAGGTGGCCAGGCGGATAGCCGTTCTAGGGGCGACCGGCTCGATCGGCACCCAGGCGCTGGAGGTGGCGGCCGGAAACCCCGACCTCGAGGTCGTGGGACTGTCGGCCGGACGCCGCTGGCCCGAGCTTGTCGCCCAGGCGCAGGCCTCGGGCGCCCGGCGAATAGCGCTGGCCGATGCCGCCAGCGCGGCCGCGGCCCGCGAGGCGTGGGACGGCGAGGTTCTCGAGGGTCCGGAAGGCCTCACCGAGCTCATTGCCGGGTCCGGTGCCGACACGGTGCTCAACGCGCTGGTCGGATCGGCCGGGCTCGGCCCGACGATCACCACGCTCGCCGAGGGGATCGACCTGGCCCTGGCCAACAAGGAGTCGCTTGTCGTCGGCGGAGAGCTGGTCATGAGCCTGGCCGAGGGCACCGGCGCGAAGCTGGTTCCGGTCGATTCCGAGCATTCGGCGCTGCTTCAGCTCGTAGAGGCCGAGCAGGGCCAGAGACCGGGGAGCATCGACCGGATGGTCCTGACCGCCTCCGGCGGGCCGTTTCGGGGGCGCAGCCGGGAGGAGCTTGAGGAGGTAACCGTCGAAGAGGCCCTGCGCCATCCAACCTGGGAGATGGGGGGCAAGATCACCATCGACTCGGCCACCCTGATGAACAAGGGGCTTGAGCTGATCGAGGCCCACCACCTCTTCTCGATGCCCTACGAGAGGCTCGACGTGGTCGTCCACCCCCAGTCGATCGTCCACTCGTACGTGACCCTCGCTGACGGGGCGGTGCTCGCGCACCTGGGGCATCCCGACATGAAGGTCCCGATCGCCTACGCCCTCGGCTGGCCGGAGCGTTCGCTGCCCGGGCACCGGCCGCTCGACCTGGCCGAGGTGGGGAGCCTGGAGTTCGAGCCGGTCGACGGCGAGGCGTTCCCCGCCCTGGCCATCGCCCGGGAGGCCGGCAGGGAGGGGGGTACGGCTCCCTGCATCATGAACGCCGCCAACGAGGTGGCGGTCGCCGCCTTCCTGGACGGGCAGCTGGGTTTCAACGCCATCAGCGAGCTCGTCGCGCGGGTTCTTGACGAGGTTGATGCCGGGCCGGCCGCTTCCTTTGAGGTGCTCGTCGAGGCCGACGGCCGGGCCCGCGCCGCTGCCGAGCAGGTACTGGCCGGCTGACGCCGGCCGGCTCCTAGACTGGACCGGGATGAGTTATCTGCTCGCCTTCCTCGGCTTCTCGGCGCTGATCTGGCTCCATGAGCTCGGCCACTACTGGGCCGCGCGGCGCGTCGGGATGAAGGTGGAGCGCTTCTCGCTCTTCTTCCCGCCGCACATCTGGAAGCGCAAGCGCGGGGAGACCGAGTACGCCATCGGGCTGATCCCGCTGGGCGGGTACGTGAAGATCATGGGAATGAGCCCGCGGGAGGAGATCCCCCCGGGCGAGGAGGCGCGCTCCTACTCGAACATGCCGGTCGGCAAGCGGATCTTCGTGATCGCCGCCGGCCCGGCGATGAACGTGCTCGTGGCCTTCGTCATCCTCTTCGGCCTCTACGTGGTGCTCGGGACCAGCACCTCCACAACCCGGGTCGACCGTCTCGAGCCGGGTTCGGCGGCCGCCTCGGTCCTGCGTCCCGGAGACCGGCTGGTTGCCGTCGACGGCGTCCGCGGGGACGCCAGGGCATTGGGCCAGCAGATCGCCACCCACCGCTGCGCCGGAACCCCGTCGGACGGCTGTCTGGCGACCCGGCCCGTGAAGCTGACCGTCATCCGTAACGGCAGCGAGCAGGTGATCGTGGCCCGGCCGCGCTACGACGCCGAGGTCAAGCGGACCCGGCTCGGGTTCAGCTTCGCGAGCGAGAACAACCCGGTGGGCCCGGTGGATGCCGTAGGCAAGAGCGGAGCGGCCATGTGGCGGGTCTCGACGGCTACGGCCGACGCCCTGACGAGCCTGGTCTACGACCCCAAGGCGCGGGAGGAGATATCGGGCGTGGTCGGCTCCTACGAGGTCACCCGCCAGTCGTTCGAATTCGACTGGGCCCAGGCGCTCAACGTGCTGGCCATCATCTCTCTCTCGCTGGCCCTCGTGAACCTCTTTCCCTTCCTGCCGCTCGACGGTGGCCATATCTTCTGGGCCCTGGTCGAGAAGGTGAGGGGGCGCCCGGTGGCCTACTCGGTGATGGAGCGGGCGAGCGTCGTGGGCTTCGTGCTGGTGCTGATGCTCTTTGCCGTCGGGCTGTCCAACGACATCGGGCGCCTGCAGGGCGAAGGGTTCGGAATCCGCTAGGTGCGGATTTTTCGCTGGCTCGGTAGATTTCCCGTCAACGTCACCGACCGGGAGCACCGACCATGAGCACCGACGCCAAGCAGGCCAAGACCGTTGCCGAGGCCGTTCGCCTGACCGCCGCCAGCCATCCCGACGAGGTCTGGGTAAAGACCCGCGACGGATCCTCCTCGTTCACGTGGGCCGAGGGCCTCGACCAGATCGACCGGATCGCCGGGGGAATGCGCCAGCTCGGCGTGGGTCGCGGCGACACGGTCGGGATCATGCTGATCAACCGGCCCGAGTTCCATCCCATCGACATCGGCGTCGTCACCGCCGGGGGAACGCCCTTCTCGATCTACCAGACCTACACCGCCGAGCAGATCGAGTACCTGCTCCGGGACGCCGGCTCGAAGGTCGTGGTGACCGAGCAGGCCTTCCTGCCGGTGATCCAGGAAGCCTGCGCCAGCGTGGACGATCCGCCGAAGGTTGTCCTGATCGACCCGCCCGACGGCGGGGCACCGGAAGGCGTGGTCACCCTCGACGAGCTCGAGGCCATGGACCCCGACTTCGACGGCGCGGCCGCGGCCGCCGAGGTCACCCCCGAGGACGTCCTCACCCTGATCTACACGAGCGGCACCACCGGGCCGCCCAAGGGCGTCCAGCTCTCCCACGAGAACCTGCTCACGATGGTGGCCTCGACCGACGACATCGTCAACTTCCCGCCGCGCTCGCGGGTGATCAGCTGGCTTCCCGCCGCACACATCGCCGAGCGGGGCGCCCATCACTACCTGCCGATCATCTTCGGCTTCGAGGTAACGACGGTCGACGACCCCCGCAGCGTGATCCAGGTGCTTCCGGAGGTAAACCCGCAGTGGTTCTTCGCGGTGCCCCGGATCTGGGAGAAGCTCAAGGCCGGCCTGGAGGGAATGCTCGCCTCCCAGGAGGGAGAGGCCAAGGAGCAGCTGGAGACGGCGATCGCCGACGCGACCGAGAAGGTGCGCCTGGAGCAGGCCGGCGAAGAGGTTCCGGCCGACCTGGCTGAGCGCGTGGCCGAGGCCGACGAGAAGTACTTCTCCGCCCTGCGCAAGACGCTCGGCCTCGACGAGGTGGTGACGATTAACGTCGGCGCCGCCCCGACCCCGGTCGAGGTGCTCGAGTTCTTCCACGCGATTGGCCTGCCGCTCGCCGAGCTGTGGGGCATGTCGGAGACCAGCGGCGTGGGAACGGTCAACCCGCCCGAGAAGGTCAAGCTCGGGACGGTCGGCCCCCCGCTACCCGGAGTGGAGCTCAAGCTCGCCGACGACGGCGAGCTGCTCGTCCGCGGTGGGCTGGTGATGATCGGCTACCGCAACATGCCGGAGGCCACCGCGGAGACGATCGACCCCGAAGGCTGGCTGCATACCGGCGATATCGCGGAGATCGACGAGGACGGCTACGTGAAGATCGTCGACCGCAAGAAGGAGCTGATCATCAACGCGGCCGGCAAGAACATGTCGCCGGCCAATATCGAGGCCGAGATCAAGAGCGCCTCGCC